>NZ_JAPMTQ010000025.1:0-54856 GCF_026411515.1 Phenylobacterium sp. 58.2.17
TCGTCGCTCGCCCCGCGCCGCCGGCCCCGCCCGCGGCCCCGGCGCCGCCGGCCCCGCCGCGCTTCTTCGCCGCCGTCGACTGACGAGCACAAAAAAAGGGGGCCATTGGCCCCCTTTTCCGTATCTGTCGCTGCGCGCCCTAAACCTTGATCGGCGGCGCCAGGCGGATGTGCAGCTCCTTCAGCTGCTTCTCCAGCACTTCCGACGGCGCGTTCATCAGCAGGTCCTGGCCCTGCTGGTTCAGCGGGAAGGCGATGACTTCGCGGATCGCGGTCTCGCCGGCCAGCAGCATGACGATCCGGTCGATGCCGGGCGCCAGGCCGCCGTGCGGCGGCGCGCCGTGGCGGAAGGCGTTCAGCATGCCGCCGAACTCTTCCTCGACGACGTTGGCGCCGTAGCCGGCCAGTTCGAACGCCTTCACCATCACCTCGGGGATGTGGTTCCGGATCGCGCCCGAGCAAAGCTCATAGCCATTGCAGACGATGTCGTACTGGAACGCGCGGATGGTCAGCGGGTCCTGGTTCAGCAGCGCGTCGAGGCCGCCCTGCGGCATCGAGAACGGGTTGTGCGAGAAGTCGACCTTCTGCTCTTCCTCGCTCCACTCGAACATCGGGAAATCGACGATCCAGCAGAACTTGAACTGGTCCTCGTCGACCAGCTTCAGGTCCGTGCCGACCTTGGTCCGGGCGTTGCCTGCAAACTTCGCGAACACCTTGGGATCGCCGGCCACGAAGAAGGCGGCGTCGCCCTGCCCCATGCCGATTGCGGTCATCAGCGCCGAGGTCGCGTCGGGGCCGAGGTTCTTGGCGATCGGGCCGCCCCAGCCGCCCTGGTCCTCGGACCAGAAGATGTAACCCAGGCCAGGCTGGCCCTCGCCCTGCGCCCAGCTGTTCATGCGGTCGCAGAACGCGCGGCTGCCGCCCTTCGGGGCCGGGATCGCCCAGACGGCGTTCTTGGCGTCTTCCAGGATGCGCGCGAACAGGCCGAAACCGCCGCCGCGGAAGTTGTCCGACACGTCCTGCATGACGATCGGGTTGCGCAGGTCGGGCTTGTCGGTGCCATAGCGGGCCATCGACTGCACGTAGGTCAGGCGCTCGAACCCCTTGTGCTCGATGGTCTTGCCGAAGTCGTCGACATAGGACATCGGCTGGTCGATCGGCGAGACGCGCTTGCCGCCGCCGAACTCCTCGAACACCCCATGCATCACCGGCTCGATCGCCGCGAACACATCCTCTTGGGTGACGAAGCTCATCTCGACGTCGAGTTGGTAGAATTCCAGCGATCGGTCGGCGCGCAGGTCCTCGTCGCGGAAGCACGGCGCGATCTGGAAGTAGCGGTCGAAGCCCGAGACCATCAGCAGCTGCTTGAACTGCTGGGGGGCCTGCGGCAGCGCGTAGAACTTGGTCGGGTGCATCCGCGAGGGCACCAGGAAGTCGCGCGCGCCTTCCGGCGACGAGGCCGTCAGGATCGGCGTCTGGTACTCCAGGAAGCCCTGGTCGATCATGCGATTGCGGATCGAGTGGATGACCTTCGAGCGCAGCACGATGTTCCGGTGCAGCGTCTCGCGGCGCAGGTCCAGATAGCGGTGCTTCAGGCGGATTTCTTCCGGGTACTCCGGCTCGCCGAAGACGGGCAGCGGCAGTTCGGCGGCTTCGGACAGCACCTCGACGGAACGCACCCGCACCTCGACCTCGCCGGTCGGCAGGTTGGCGTTCACGGTTTCCGGGCTGCGGGCCACGACTTCGCCGTCGATGCGGATGACGCTCTCGGCGCGCAGGCGCTCAATGACGTCGAAGCCGGGGGTCTCCGGGCTGATGACCAGCTGGGTCAGACCGTAGTGGTCGCGCAGGTCGATGAAGACCAGACCGCCGTGGTCGCGCTTGCGGTGAATCCAGCCTGAAAGGCGGACGGTCTTGCCCGTGTCGGCGGCGCGAAGAGCGCCTGCGGTATGGGTGCGGTAGGCGTGCATGGGGAGTCGCTAAGGCTCTGAAAATCGAGGGCGGAAGGGCGCATGTGGGGCCTCGAAAGTCAAGGCGCGCGGACGTGCGGACGCAGCAGCGCCTCCAGCCAGGCGGAGAAGACCTTGAGCCTTTCCGGCGCTTGTCGACGATGCGGGTAGAGCAGCGTCATCTGCATGGGTTGAGCGCGATGCTCGTCCATCACCCGCACCAACTCGCCCGCCGCCAGATGGCCGGCGACGTCGTAGGCCGGGATCTGAATCAGTCCCAGCCCCGCCAGGCAGCAGGCGATCAGCCCTTCGGCGCTGTTCACGCAGACGGTCCCGCGCATCGGCTGCGTGCGCACCGTCTCCCCGTCCATCCACTCCCACGGTTCCACTCGCCCGCTTGAGGGCGATGCATAGTTGACCGCCAGATGCTCCCCCAGGTCCTGGGGGCCGGCGGGGGCGCCGTGGCGCGTCAGATAGGCCGGGCTCGCCACATTGATCAGTTCCAGGTCGCCGATGCGGCGCCCGACCAATCCGGAATCGCCCAAGGGTCCGACCCGCAGCACGCAATCGGCCCGCTCCTCCACGAGATCGACCGCGCGGTCGGTCATCCCGAGGTCGATCTCGATCTGCGGATACGCCGCGAGGAACTCCGGCAGGGCGGGCGCGATCACCAGCCTCCCGATGCGTCCGGGCACGTCCACCCGTAGCCGGCCGGAGGGTCGACCGCCCGCGTTACGAAAGAGCTCCTCCGCCTCCTCCATGTCCGAGAGGAGTCGAACGCAGCGCTCGTAGAAGATGGCTCCGTCTTCCGTGACGGACACCCGCCGCGTGGTCCGGTTCAGCAAGCGCGCGCCGAGCCGCGTCTCCAGCATCTGCACCGCAGCCGATACCGAGGATCGCGGCAGGCCAAGGCTGTCGGCGGCGCGCGTGAAGCTCGCGCACTCCACCACGCGGGCGAACACCCGGTAGAGATCCATGCGGTCCATCGCCGGCCCCATTATCCAATATTGACGACTAGTGTTGTCACATTGGCGGCATTTATCCAGCAAATACGGACGGTAACTTGCCCCATCAGCAGCAAGGAGACCGGCGATGGCCAATCACGACATCAAGGGAAAGACCGTCCTCATCGCGGGCGGCGCAAAGAACCTCGGCGGCCTGCTCGCCCGAGACCTCGCCGCCCACGGCGCGCGCGCCGTGACGATCCACTACAATAGCCCCGCCACCGCCGCTGACGCCGAAGCCACCGTCCAGGCCGTCCGGGCCGCTGGCGCCGAAGCCTTGGCGCTCCAGGCCGATCTCACCAGCGCCGCGGCGATGGAAAAGCTGTTCGATGACTCGGCCGCGGCGTTCGGCCGGCCCGACATCGCCATCAACACCGTCGGCAAGGTGCTGAAGAAGCCGATGGCCGAGATCACCGAGGCCGAGTTCGACGAGATGAGCGCGGTCAACGCCAAGTCCGCCTTCTTCTTCCTGCGAGAAGCCGGCCGCCTGCTCAAGGACAACGGCAAGGCCTGCACCCTGGTGACGTCCCTGCTCGGGGCCTTCACGCCGTACTACGCCGCCTATGCCGGGATGAAGGCGCCGGTCGAGCACTTCACCCGCGCCGCCGCCAAGGAACTGGGCGAGCGTGGGATCTCGGTCACCGCCATCGGTCCAGGCCCCATGGACACGCCGTTCTTCTATCCGGCCGAAGGCGCGGACGCAGTCGCCTACCACAAGGGCGCGGCGGCCCTCTCGAAGTTCTCGAAGACCGGGCTCACCGACATCGAGGACATCGTGCCCTTCATCCGTTTCCTGGTGTCGGACGGCTGGTGGATGACCGGCCAGACCGTCCTGGTCAACGGCGGCTACACGACGAAGTAGGCGCTACTTCGCCGGATCGACGAGGGCCTGGTAGACCAGCGTCCTCGTCAGTCCGCCCAGGTCCGGCCCGCCGGTGCCGCCATAGCGTTGGATCATGCCGACGAAGATCACGTCGTTGGTCGGATCGATCCAAAACCAGGTGCCGGCCGCCCCGCCCCAGCTCATCGTACCCTTGCCTTCCAGGCCGCCGGCCTTGCGGGGGTCGTTGACCACCATGAAGTCCAGGCCAAAGCCCACCGCCTCGTTGAACGACGAGGCGGTCGAGCCGTTCGACGACACCAGCGCCGCCTGCGGGATGACGTTGGTTCCCATCAGTTCGACCGAGGCCGGCGACAGGATCCGCACTCCGTCCAGTTCGCCGCCGTTGGCCATCATCTGGGCGAAGCGCGCATAGTCGCGGGTGGTCGAGACCAGCCCGCCGCCGCCCGACTCCAGCCGCGGCTTGTCGACGAAGTTCTGGATCGGCTGGCCGAACAGGGTCTTAGCCTCCTCGATCTTGCCGGTCTCGGGATTGCCGATATAGGGCGTCGCCAGCCGCCCGGCCTTGTCCGCGCCGGTGTAGAAGCCGGTGTCGTTCATCTTCAGCGGCCTGAAGATGCGGCTTTCCATGAAGTCGCCCAGGCTCTGGCCGGTCATCCGCTCGACCACCGCGCCCTGCAGGTCGACGGCGACCGAATAGCTCCACTGCTCGCCGGGCT
Organism: Phenylobacterium sp. 58.2.17; assembly: GCF_026411515.1. Classification (NCBI taxonomy): domain Bacteria; kingdom Pseudomonadati; phylum Pseudomonadota; class Alphaproteobacteria; order Caulobacterales; family Caulobacteraceae; genus Phenylobacterium; species Phenylobacterium sp. 58.2.17. The sequence goes on from NZ_JAPMTQ010000025.1 coordinate 4,513, forward strand.
GGTACATCAGCGGGATCGCGGCGGTCTTGGCGGTCAGGTCCTTCAGGTCGGCCGCGCCCAGGATCCGGCCGTCACGGAACATGCGGTCGACCGGGTGCTTGTCGCCGAGGCCATAGCCGAACCCGGCCGTATGGCTCATCAGCTCGCGCATGGTCGGCGGCCGCTTCACCGGCTCCAGGATCGGCTGGCCCTGGACGTCGACGCCCTTCCAGACCTTCAGGTCCTTCATCTCGGGCAGGTACGTCGTGATCGGGTCGTCCAGCCGCCAGCGGCCTTCTTCGAACAGGATCATCATCGCCACGCCGGTGACGGGCTTGGACATCGAGTAGATGCGGAAGATGGCGTCCTTCTCGAGCGCCGCGCCGGTCTCCAGGTTCGCCTTGCCGTAGGTGTTGAACGCCACCACCTTGCCATGGCGCGCTAGCAGGGTCTGCACGCCCGCCACGCGACCATTGGCCACCACCTGGGCCATGGCGCCGTCCAGCCGTTTCAGGCGTGCGCTGTCAAAGCCCACCGCCTCCGGGCTCGCGGCCGGAGCCAGCGCCGCCGCCGGCTCCTTGGCCAGGGCGACGGGCGACGCGGCCCAGGTCATCGTCGCCGCGGCCAGAGCCGTCGCCAGCAGATGGCGCTTCATGAAACTTCCCCCTCCCGAACATCGGTCGGTGAAGCTTAGCGTTGCGCCCGACACCTACAAGGTGTCGCGCGGCCTATTTCGGCTTGAACCGCTTGCTGGTCGGAAAGCCCTTGGGCGCCAGCTTGCCGGCCGCCGCGCGCCGGCCCAGCCACTCGCGCCACTCGCCCCAGACGCGGGTGCGGCCGGCGGTGTCGATCCAGGTCGCGCCCTCCTCGGCGTTGAACACAACCGCGTCGCGCAGGCCGCCTTCGCGGTAGGTTTGCAGCTTCACGCCCTTGCCGCGCGGCATCTCCGGCAGCTCCGACAGCGGGAAGATCAGGATCTTGCCGTTGTCGCCGATCACCCCGAAGTGGTCGCCGCTCATCGGCATGGCGAAGGCCGCGCCCTTGGCCCCGGCGTTCAGCACCTGCTTGCCGGCCCGGCGGAAGCTGACCGCCTCCTCCTCGGGCAGGATGAAGCCGTAGCCCTCCTTCGAGGCGATGACGCGCTTGGTCCCCGGCTTGTGGGGGAAGATGTCGATGATGTCGGTCTTGTCGTCTAGGTCGAGCATCAGCCGCAGCGGCTCGCCATGGCCGCGCGCACTCGGCAGCTTGTCGCAACCGATGGTGAAGAACCTGCCGTCCGAGGCGAAGATCAGCAGCTTGTCCGTCGTCTCGGCCGCGACGATGAAGCCGAGCTTGTCGCCTTCCTTGAACTTCAGTTCCGACGGGTCCTCGACCTTGCCCTTGGCCGCGCGGATCCAGCCGCGCTCGGAAAGGATGACGGTGATCGGCTCGCGCACGATCATCGCCTCCATGGCCGCCTCGGCGTCCACCACCGGGGCGGTGTCGAAGGTCGAGCGGCGCTTGCCCAGGTTGGTGTCGGGACCAAGGATCGCGCGAACGTCCTTCAGGCCGACGCCGACCAGGCGCCACTGCGCCTTGTCCGAGGCCAGCATCTTCAACAGGCCGTCGCGTTCCTCGGCCAGCTCGGCGTGCTCGCGCCGCAGCTCCATCTCCTCCAGCTTGGCCAGTTGGCGCAGCCGGGTGTTGAGGATGGCGTCGGCCTGGATGTCGGACAGCGCGAACGCCTCGATCAACCGGGCCTTGGGCTCGTCCTCGTAGCGGACGATGCGGATCACCTCGTCCAGGTTCAGGAAGGCGATGACCAGGCCGTCCAGGATGTGCAGCCGCGCTTCGATCTTGTCGAGGCGGAAGCGCGCCCGGCGCACCACCACCTCGCGGCGGTGATCCAGGAACGACTGCAGCAGCTGGCGCAGGCCCATGACCCCCGGCGCGCCCTTGGCGTCCAGCACGTTCATGTTGACCGGGAAGCGGCTCTCCAGCGCCGAGAGCTTGAACAGGCTCTCCATCAGCACTTCGGGCTCGACGTTGCGGTTCTTGGGCTCGAGGACCAGGCGCACGTCCTCGGCGCTCTCATCGCGCACGTCGCCCAGCAGCGGGGCTTTCTTGGTCTCGATCAGGTCGGCCAGCTGCTCGACCAGGTCGGCCTTCTTCACCTGATACGGGATCTCGGTGACGACGATCTGATAGGTCCCGCGGCCGGTGTCTTCCTTCTCCCAGCGCGCCCGCACCCGCACCCCGCCGCGGCCGGTGGCGTAGGTCTCCAGCATGCTCTCGCGCGGTTCGACGATCACCCCGCCGGTCGGGAAGTCGGGGCCCTGGACGTGATCCAGCAGCCGCGAGGTCTCGGCGTTCGGGTCCTCCAGCAGCACCAGGCAGGCGTCGATCAGCTCGGCGGCGTTGTGCGGCGGGATCGAGGTAGCCATGCCCACGGCGATGCCGCTCGAGCCGTTGGCCAGCAGGTTCGGGAACCCGGCCGGCAGCACCACCGGCTCCTCGTCCTCGCCGTCATAGGTCGGGCGGAAGTCGACGGCGTCCTCATCGATGCCGTCCAGCAGAAGCTGCGCGGCGACGGTGAGCTTGCACTCGGTGTATCGCATGGCCGCGGCGTTATCGCCGTCGATGTTGCCGAAGTTCCCCTGCCCGTCGACCAGCGGATAGCGCTGGGCGAAGTCCTGGGCCAGGCGCACCAGGGCGTCGTAGACGGCGGTGTCGCCGTGCGGGTGGTACTTACCGATCACGTCGCCAACCACACGGGCGCACTTCTTGGCCGTGGTGTTCGGGTCCAGCCGCAGCTGGCGCATGGCGTACATCAGCCGCCGGTGCACCGGCTTCATCCCGTCGCGCACGTCGGGCAGCGCTCGACCGGTGATGGTCGAGAGCGCATAGGCCAGATATCGCCGTGACAGCGCCTCGGTCAGCGGCTCGTCGATGATGCGGTCGCCGTCCCCGTCGCCGGGCGGTGGGATGTGCTTGGTCATGGTCGAATCAAACTCGCAGTTCAGTCCCGTTCTAACGGGCGACGCGACGGAAGTCGCCGCGGCGGATGCGGCCTAGAGCCGGTCGGCCTCGATGAGCCGCTCCACCAGCCACACCCGCGCCGGCGGCAGCGGCCTGTTCACCGGCCCGAACACGAACAGCTCCAGGAAGTGCGCCGTCAGGTCCAACCCTGCCTTGACGTCGCCGGCCGCCAGCCCGGTCTGAGCCGACAGCATGAACTGCGGCAGCGGCAGCAGCCGGTCCTTGTACGGCTCGCCGGCCTTGCGGCTCACCGCCCGCCCGGTGCGCGGGCTCACATAGATCAGGTCGTCGACCTCGCCGGTCGCCGCGCATTTCGACAGGTCCATGCCGAAGCCCAGCTCCTGCAGCAGCCCGGCCTCGAAGCGCACGAACACCGCCGGCCAGATTTCCGGCAGCATGAGCGCGGCGCTCAGCGCCTCGAAGGCCAGGAACACACCGGGGTGCGGCTCGCGCTCGGGCAGCGCCGCGGCCGCCACCGCCGCAGCCGCCGACAGGCCCGCCAGCGCCATGCGGTCGTCGAACAGCGCCGAGGGCCCCTCCCCCACCGGCTCCAGCTGCGCCGAGCCCAGCTGGTCCGACATCCGCGCCCGGTAGTGGACGACGGTTCGCGCGCCAGCCTGCAGGAACGGCTTCATCCGCCGCGATGCCCCGCCGGCCACGTGGGCCGCATACTTGCCGTGCCGCGCGGTCAGCAGTTCGACGATCGCCCCGGTCTCCCCATGGGCGCGGGCCGACAGCACATAGGCGTCGTCTTCGAATTCCATCAGCCGCGAACAACCGGGATCATGACGCCCAAACTAGGATGCTAGGCGTCGAAATCCAGGCCCACGTCGCCATAGAACTCGCGCTTGTCGGCCCAGCGCTCGTCGACCTTCACGTGCAGGAACAGGTGCACCGGCCGGTCGAACAGCTCGATGAGCTCCTCGCGCGACTTCTGGCCGATCCACTTCAGGGTCTGGCCGTTCTTGCCCAGCACGATCGGGCGCTGGCTTTCGCGCTCGACATAGATCGACTGCTCGATCCGCACCGAACCATCCTTGCGCTCCTGGAACGCAGTGGTTTCGACGGCGGCCGCATAGGGCAGCTCCTCGTGCACCCGCAGGAACAGCTTCTCGCGAGTGATCTCGGCGGCCAGCAACCGCGCCGGCAGGTCGGCGGTCTGCTCCTCCGGATAGAGCCACGGCCCCTCCGGCATCAGCTCGGCCAACCGCGCCTTCAGGTCGTCCACACCTTGGCCGTCGGCGGCCGAGATCATGAACACCTCGGTGTAGACGCCGGTGTCGTAGAGCCCCTGCGCCAGACCCAGCAGGCGCTCGCGCTTGACCCCGTCGATCTTGTTGAGCGCCAGGATCACCTTCTTGCCGGCGGTCTTCAGCCCCTCGACGATCATCTGAACGTCGGCGGCCGAGCGCTTGTCGGCGGACTTGGCGCCCGGCTCGGCGGCGGCCAGTTCGGCCTGCACGTCGACCAGGTGCACCGTGACGTCGGCCTCGTCGGCGCCGCCCCAGGCCGAGCGCACCATCGCCCGGTCCAGCCGGCGTCGGGGCGAGAAGATGCCAGGAGTGTCGACCAGCACGACCTGCGACTCACCGGCCATGGCGACCCCGCGCACGGGGAAGCGGGTGGTCTGGACCTTCTGGGTCACAATGGTGACCTTGGCCCCGACCAAGCGGTTGGTCAGGGTCGACTTGCCCGCATTCGGGGCTCCGATAATCGCGGCGAAGCCGGCGCGGGTGGTCATTGAGGTCCTTCGCGTTTGAGCAGCATCACCGTGGCCGCGGCCTTTTCGGCCTCCTGACGGGAACGGCCTTCGGCAAGCTCGGGTTCATAGTCGCCCACGCTCACCGACACGGTGAACGAGGGGGCGTGGTCAGGGCCTTCGCGGCCGACCACCTTGTAGAGCGGCAGCGGCAGGCCGCGCCCTTGCGCCCATTCCTGCAGCTGGGTCTTGGGATCCTTGATCTGCGGGGCGTCCAGGCGCTCGAACTCCTCGGCCCAGAACTCCAGGAAGAAGGCCCGGGCCGCCTCCAGCCCGTCGTCGATATAGATCGCCCCGATCAGCGCCTCGCAGGCGTCGCCCAGCACGGTGTCCTTGTCGCGCGCGCCGATCTTGCTGGCGCTGTGCGCCATGCGCAGGGCGCTGGGCAGGCCGATCCGCCGGGCGACCCGGGCGCAGGCGTGGTAGTTGACGAGCCCCGCCATCAGCCGGCTCATCTCCCCTTCCCGCGCCTCGGAATTCAACGCCATCAGCCGCTCGGCCGCGAGCAGGTTCAGCACCCGGTCGCCCAGGAACTCCAGCCGCTCATAGTGGCGGACCTTGTGCGCGCCATCGCCGACGCTGGCGTGCGTCAGCGCGCGCTCCAGAAGCTCGCGGTCGTGAAAAACGTGGCCGATGCGGCCTTCCAGTTCGGCGACCGCGACTTCTCGTCTGTTCATTGGAGGATGTTGAAGAACCGGCTGGGCCGGGCGTTCAGCACCCAGGTCCAGGGCTTGAACAGCGACGCCCCCGGGTTCCATGACAAGAGGATGATCTGCGCCTTGCCGACCAGGTTCTCGGCCGGGACGAAACCGACCCCGATCTCGGCCGGGACCCGACTGTCGAGCGAGTTGTCGCGGTTGTCGCCCATGAAGAAGAAGTGGCCTTCCGGCACCACGAAGGTCGGGGTGTTGTCCACGTCGCCGTCCGGGCCGAAGTCATAGGTGATGAAGGTGCGGCCGCCCGGCAGCGTCTCCTGGAAGCGCTGGACGTTGCGCGTGAAGCCGTAGCCGGAGTCGATCATGACCGGCGGCAGTTCCTTGTCGACGACTTCCTTGCCATTGATCCACAGACGGCCCTGGCGCATCTGCACCCGGTCGCCCGGCAGGCCGATCAACCGCTTGATGTAGTCGGTGCGGCCGTCGCGCGGCAGCTTGAAGACGACGATGTCGCCGCGCTCGGGGGCGTGCTCCATGATCCGCCCCTTGAACAGCGGCGGGCTGAACGGGATCGAGTGGCGCGAATAGCCGTAGGAAAACTTCGAGACGATGATGTAGTCGCCTTCCAGCAGGGTCGGCTCCATCGAGGCCGACGGGATCGTGAACGGCTGGAAGAACAGCACGCGCAGGAACAGCGCGATCAGCAGCGCGTAGGCCACGGTCTTCACGATCTCGACGAAGTCGTTCACCCCGCTGGCTTTATCGGAAGCGGTCTCTGCGCGGTCGGTCATCTTCAATCCTTGGCCCGAAGCAGCGGACAGTTCGCCTAGCTAGACGTTGCATTGGCCTTGAGCAAGCACGCCGCGGAGGACTCTCCTCACGGCGCGGTACGGCCAATTTACGGCCAATCAAGCAAAGTCCAGGCCGCATTGAGCTTTCTCGCGCATGAACCGCCCACGACGGAATATCCAGCGTCTCTGGCCGCCGTCGCAACTTTCCTGCCTTGCCCCACCGCCGCCCGGGAGTATCACCAGACCATGACCCGTCCCGGCCTGCCGCTGACCCATGTGCTGCTCGCCCTCGCCGTCGTGGCGGTGTGGGGCACCAATTTTGTCGTCATCCGCATCGGGCTCGACCATCTGCCGCCGCTGACCTTCGCGGTGCTGCGCTTCACCTTCGCCCTGCTGCCGGCGGTGTTCTTCCTCAAGAAGCCGGACGTGCCCTGGAAGAACCTCGCCGCCTATGGCGTGCTGATCGGCGCCGGCCAGTTCGGGCTGCTCTACATCGCCATCAACGGCTTCATCTCGCCGGGTCTGGCCTCGCTGGTCGTGCAGACCCAGGTGTTCTTCACCATCGGCCTGGCCATGTGGCTGGCCAGGGAACGCCTGCGACCGTTCCAGATGGTCGCCCTGGCGCTCGCCGCCGTCGGCCTGCTGGTCATCGTCAGTCACAACACCGACGCCTCGGTGACGCCGCTGGGCCTGGCCCTGGTGCTGGCCGCCGCCGCCAGCTGGGCGGGCGGCAACGCCTTCTCCCGCGCCGCCGGCCAGGTGAACATGCTCGCCTATGTGGTCTGGGCCAGCCTCTTTTCGGTCCCACCGTTGCTGATCCTGGCCCTGGTCTTCGAAGGGCCTGCGGCGATGATCGAGGGCGTCCGCGCCGCCGACGCCGCCACCTGGGCCGCCGTGCTCTGGCAGTCGGTCGGCAACACCCTGTTCGGCTATGCCGCCTGGGGCTGGCTGCTGTCGCGCCACCCGGCCGCGACCATCACCCCCATGGCCATGCTGGTCCCGGTCTTCGGGATGGGCGCCTCGGCGGTGTTCCTCGGGGAAAGCCTGCCGCCGTGGAAGCTGCTGGCCGCGGCCCTGGTGATGAGCGGCCTGGCGCTGAACATCTTCTGGCCCCGCCTGGAACGGCGTCTCGTCAGGGCCTAGCTATCGCGGCGAGGAGATCGCCATGCCCGAACGCAAGACCGTCGACGCCTTCACCGCCCATGTCCTCTCGGGCGATCACGTCGGGGCGATCGGCGACTGGTATCACGAAGGCGCCTCCATGCAGGAAAATCAGGGCGAGCCGCGTGTCGGCCGCGACCTGCTGATGGACGGCGAGGCCCGCACCCTGGCCCGCTTCGCCCGCGTCGAGACCGAGTTGCTCGCCCCGCCGCTGATCGACGGCGACACCGTGGTGATCCGCTGGCGCTTCACCTTCGTGCCGCACGACGGCCCGCCGAAGTGCATGGAAGAGGTCGCCTGGCAGACCTGGCGCGGCGACAAGATCGCGCGCGGGACCTTCTTCTACGACCCGCGCCAGATGGCGTAGGCGCGCTATCGCATATGTAGAAGGCGGCGGTGATGCTCTGTCCGCCTGGAGGGCGACTGGCCCTACTCCGGCACCGCCTCGATGATCACGAAGGCCTGCGCATAGGGGTGGTCGTCGGTCAGCGACAGGTGGATCACGGCCCGGCGCCCCGGCGGCGTTATCTTGGCCAGCCGCTCGGCCGCGCCGCCGGTCAGGGCCATGGTCGGCTGGCCCGAGCGCATGTTGACCACGCCCATGTCGCGCCAGAACACCCCAGCCCTCAGGCCGGTGCCCAGCGCCTTGGCGCAGGCCTCCTTGGCGGCGAACCGCTTGGCGTAGCTCGAGGCCCGGTCCGGCTTGCGCTCGGAACGGGTCCGCTCGATCTCCGTAAAGATGCGATTGGTGAACCGCTCGCCAAACCGCTCCAACGTCTCGGCCACCCGACGGATGTCGGACAGGTCGGACCCGATGCCGATGATCACGCCGCTTTCCCCACCCGCGCTTCGTCCATCAGCGCCCGCATCCGGTGGATCGCCGGCGTCAGGCCCACGAAGATCGCCTCGCCAATCAGGAAGTGGCCGATGTTCAGCTCCATTACTTCCGGAATCGCCGCGATCGGCTTGACGGTCTCATAGTCGATGCCGTGGCCGGCATGGACTTCCAGGCCCAGCCGCCCGGCTTCCGCGGCCGCCGCCCGCAGCGCCTCAAGGAGCGCCGGCGCTTCGGGCGAACGCTCGCGGACGGCGTCGCAGTAGGCCCCGGTGTGGAACTCCACGACCTGCGCGCCCATCGCCTTGGCGGCCGCGGCCTGGGCCGGGTCGGCGTCGATGAAGCACGAGACCCGCACGCCCGCGGCGACCAGCTTGGCCACCACCGGGGCGATGTGATTGTGGCCCCCGACCACGTCTAGCCCGCCCTCGGTCGTGCGTTCCTCGCGCCGCTCGGGCACCAGGCAGGCGGCGTGCGGCAGGTGTGCCAGGGCGATGGCTTCCATCTCCTGCGTCACCGCCATCTCGAAGTTCAGCGGCCGGCCGCGCTTGCGGGTGATCGCCGCCAGCGCCTCGATGTCGGCGTCCGAGATGTGGCGACGGTCCTCGCGCAGATGGGCGGTGATGCCGTCCGCGCCCGCGGCGATGGCCAGTTCGGCCGCGCGCACAGGGTCGGGATAGTTGCTCCCACGGGCGTTCCGGATGGTCGCCACGTGGTCGATGTTCACGCCCAGCCGCAGCTTGCTCACTTGCTCAGTCTCCGGCTGCCCGGATCCTCGACCGGGATCGCCGCCAGCTCGGGAGGCAGTTGGTCGGCCGGATAGGCGGGCACGTCCAGCCGGGCCAGGGCCACGAACGGCGCGCCGGGATCGGCCCGGCCGCCCGAACGGTCGACGATGCAGGCGGCGACGACGACATCGCCGCCGGCCTTCTTGATGGCTTCCACGCACTCGCGCGACGACAGGCCGGTGGAGACGATGTCCTCGACCATGGCGATCCGCGCGCCCGGCGGGATCTCGAACGCCCGGCGCAGCTTGAACTCACCACCCTCGCGCTCGACGTACATCGACGGCACGCCCAGCTGGCGGGCGGTCTCGTACCCGGGAATGATGCCGCCGACGGCCGGCGAGATGCAGAGATCGACCTCGCCCACAGCTTCCTTGATCTTCGCGGCCAGCGCCTTGCACAGCCGCGCAGTGCGCTCCGGATACTGGAACACCAGGTTTTTCTGCAGGAACGTCCCGGAATGCAGGCCGCTCGACAGCACGAAATGGCCTTCGCGCAGCGCGCCCGAGGCGCGGAATTCTTCCAGGACGTCTTCAGTGTTCATGTCGGGTCTCCTGACTTTGCGGATTACCGAACCCCCGGCATGCTGTCATCGACCAATTCGCGTGGGGAGGACCGACCGGTGAAGCTGTTCCAGACCTACGACTCGCCGTTCCCGAGCCGGGTGCGACTGCTGCTCTACGCCAAGGGGATCGAGGTCGAGATCATCCACCCGCCCGGCTTCGGGGCCTCGGAGGAGACCAAGGCCGAATACCTCAAGGTCAACCCTATCGGTCGGGTGCCGACCCTGGTCCTCGACGACGGCCGCGCCCTGCCGGAATCGGAGGTCATCTGCGAGTACCTCGAAGACGCCTATCCAGAGCCCGCCTTGAGGCCGGCCGATCCCTGGGAGCGCGCGCAGATGCGGCTGCTCTCGCGGATCTGCGACTTCTACGTGGTCATGGCCATGGTCCCGCTGTTCACCCTCGCCGGCCGCTCGCGCCGCCACTGGGAGCCGGCCGTGGTCGAGGCCGCCGCCGGCAAGCTGGCCGAGGCCCTGGCCTATCTGGAAGACTTCATCGGGACCGACGGCTATGCGGTCGGCCGGGGCCTGACCCAGGCCGACGGCGCCATCGCCCCGCAGCTCGTGCTGGCCAGCGAATGGATCCCCAGCGTATTCGGTACGCCCGACCCGCTGCTCGCCCTGCCCCGACTGGCGGCCTACTGGAAGGCGATACAGGCCGACCCCATCATCGCCCGCATCCTCGACGAGACCCGCCAAGGCATCCTCGTCCAACAGCAAACGGCCCGCGACCGTGCGGCCAAGGCGGTCTGACCGGCGCCGCCAGGAGTTGAACTCCACCACCTGCCTCGCCACATCAGCGCCACGAAGCGTCCGCAGATAACGGCGTCGTGCGGATTCGGCGCGGCGAGCCATACGGGCCGGGGTGGTGGTGATGCGTAGCAAGGTCCTTCTCGCAGGGGCGCTCGGCGTGGTCGTCATCGCCACGGCCGCCCGCGCCGCAGAAGCCTCCGCCGCCACTCGCCATCCGGTCGTGCTCGACCGCTTCGTCTACGGCGCCGAGGCCTGGGGCCGCTGGGGCCTGCAGCGCCTCAAGCCCGGTCGACTGACGGAAGTCACCCGGATGGCGCGCTGGACCCTGTCGCTGCGCCACAAGAAGATCGATATCTGCGCCATCAGGATCTTCTGCCGGCCCAGGCCGGCCGAAGAGGTCAAGACCGCCGAGGCGGCCCAGCCGAAACCCAAGGGCGCCGGGCGTCTTGCGCCCGGCCTGCCCGCCCGCGTCCACTACGGCGCGCCCTAAAACGCCGACAGGTCGGGCCGCCGGCCGTTCCATCCCGACACCGCCTCGTACGCCGCCGCCAGGGCGACGACGGACGCCTCGTCGGCCATCCGCCCCATGATCTGCAGGCCGGCCGGCAAGCCGCCGTCGGTTAGCCCCATCGGCACGCTGGCGGCCGGCAGGTCCAGGTAGTTGCCGGCCCGGGTCATGGCCGAGAATGGTGAGGCGGTCTCATCGACATCCTCGATCGGCGGCGCGGGGATCGGCAGCGTCGGCGAGATCAGTGCGCCGTAGGGCGCCATCCAATCCTGGAACTCGCGTTGATCGGCCGCCCGCCGGGCCAGCGCCCGGGCCAACTCCGCGTCGGTGACGCTGCGGCCGGCCTCGAAACGCTTGACCACCCAACGATCCATGAACTCGCCATTGGCCGCAATGTGCGGCCCGCGCACCCGCCAGCCCTCGGCCGCCATCAACCAGCCGTTGGGGATGAAGTAGTCGGCGAACGGCCTCGGCGTACGGGCCGTCTCGATCTCCACACCCAGGACCGCCAGGGCGCCGACCGCGGCCTGGTACAGTTCCGCCACCTGCGGGTCGGTCGCCGGCATCGCCTCCATCGGCAGCACCGCCACCTTCCAGCCGCGCACGTCCATCGCCAGCGCCGCCGCCGCGTCGAACCGCGGGCGCACGGCGCCGCCGCCGTCCGGACCGGAGATCAACTCCAGCACCCGCGCGGCGTCCGCCACCGAGCGGGCCAGCGGGCCCAGCGTGTCCAGGCTGGGCGCTAGGTCGTGCACGCCCCGCGTCGAGACCAGCCCGCGTCCGGGCTTTAAGCCCACCACGCCGCACGCGGCGGCCGGGATCCGGATCGAGCCGCCGGTGTCGGTGCCCAGCGCCACGTCGCAGAGGCCGCTCGCCACCGCCACCGCCGAGCCGCTGGACGATCCGCCTGGCGCGCGATGCACGGCCCCGTCCCAGGGGTTCCACGGCGCACCCACCGATCGATTGGTGCCCCAGCCGCCGAACGCCAGCTCGACCGTATGGGTCTTGCCCACCGCCAGGTAACCGGCGTCGAGCAGTCGCTGGACCGCCACGGCATGGTCCTTCGGCGCCGCGTCCAGCGGAACCACCCCGCCGCCGCCCGTCGGCACGCCGGCCACGTCGATCAGGTCCTTGATCGCGAACGTCGGCCCATGGCCAGTCCCCAGCGGCGGGTCGAACACCTGGGTAAAGGCGTGCAGCCGCTCGCCCATCCGGCGACGTTCGCCTGCGCTCACCATGTCCAGCTCCAGTCCTTGGCGCTCGCGCGGCAGCCGCCGTCGCTCCAGCCGCTCCAGCCGCGCCCGCGCACCACCTGGCCGGCCAGCTGACCGGTCGGCTCGCCGTCCTTCAGCGCCTGCTTGCCGTTGACGAACACGTCGCTGACCCCGACAGCGAACTGCTTGGGCTGCTCATAGGTGCCGACGTCGCCGATGGTCGCCGGATCGAACACCACCACGTCCGCATAGTAGCCGGCCTTCAGCATCCCGCGGTCCTTCAGCCCCAGGTTCTGGGCCGGGAACGCCGATAGCCGCCGCACGGCGTCGGCCAGGCTCGTCGTCTTCTCCTCGCGCACGTACTTGCCCAGCAGCCGCGCGAAGTTCCCGTAGGCCCGCGGATGGGTGCTCGACTTCAGGAATACGCCCTCGGGCGCCTGGGCCGAGGCGTCCGAGCCGAAGCTCATCCAGGGCAACGCCGTCTGGCGGGCCACGTTCTGCTCGGACATCAGGAAATAGACCACCTGCACCCGGCTACCATCCTCGATCACCAGGTCGATGGCCGCGTCCTCGGGCGAAACGCCGCGGTCCTTGGCCACCTGCGCCAGGGTCTTGCCGGTCAGCCCCTTCAGAGCCGGGTTCTTGAAGCCGACCAGCAGCGTGCCTTCAGCGCCGGCATGGCGGTAGAGGTTCTCGAAGGCCGGCTTCTCCTGCCGCATCTCGGCGATGACCTTGGCGCGGGTCGCCGGGTCCTTCAGGCGCTGGGTCCAGCTCTCCACCCCGCCGGCCTCCACCCAGGGCGGCATAGCTGCGTCGAGGCCCGTCGAGCCAGCCGTATAGGTGTACATGTCCGCAGTGATCCGATGGCCCGCCGCCCGCGCCGCCTCGATACGGGCGATCGCCGGGCGCAGCTTGTCCCAGTTGCCCTTGCCGGCCTGCTTCAGGTGATAGATCTCGGCCGGCGCGCCGGATTGCTTGGAGATGTCGATCAACTCGTCGATGGCCTCCAGCAGCCGGTCGGCCTCCGAGCGCATGTGGCTGATATAGATCCCGCCGCAGCGGCCCGCCTCGCTCGCCAGCGCGACCAGCTCCGGGGTCTCGGCATAGCTGGCCGGCGCGTAGATCAGCGACGATCCGACCCCCAGCGCCCCGTCCTGCATCGCTTCGACGACCAGCTTGCGCATCGCCGCCAGTTGCTCGGGCGTCGGGTCGACGTCGCCCTCGCCCAGCACGTGCTCGCGCACCGTCGCGGCCCCCACGAACGAGGCGACGTTCAGCGCCGATCCGCGCTTGGTCAGCCACGTCAGGTATTCGTCCAGGCTGGTCCAGGCGATGTCGTACTTGATGTCGCCCATGCGCTGGGTTTCCAGCCGCTTCATCTGCGGGCTCAGCGGTCCCATGGAACTGCCCTCGCCCATCACCTCCAAGGTGACGCCCTGCTTCAGGTCCGACAGCCCGCGCGGATCGGCGATCAGGCTGTCTGTGGCCCACGACAGCATGTTGATGAAGCCGGGCGAGACCGCCTTGCCGCCGGCGTCGATCACGGTGCGGGCGCCCTCGGGCGCCTTGGGCCCGACATAGGCGATGCGGTCCTCGGCGATCGCGACCTCGCCCTTGAACGGCGCACCTCCTGAGCCGTCATAGACCTGGGCGTTGCGGATCAGGACGTCATAGGCCGGGGGCGACGTCGCCTGGGCGGCGGTGGAGGCGAGCAGGACGGCGGCGAACGCGAGCGGCTTGTGCATGGCGCCCATGTGACGGGAGAATCCGCGCCCTGTCAGGCCCCGCAGAACGGGCGCCGCGAAGATTGTGCCACCAGGCCGGGAACCTATGCGCGCCTGCCCGGTTCAAGCTCATGTCTACGGACATGTCCGATCCCCGAAACGCAAACTCGAGATCGGCTCGGAGCCCAGAAGCGCCAGACGGCCTTCTGGGCTTTTTCATCCGCCTTCGGAATTTTTGCAGCCGGCCGGAACCCATCGCACGGGTCGCCCGTTGATGAGACGGTTGGAGATGAAAGTCGAAAACCAGCCCGACAAATCAGCCAGCGATGGAAAACGATAGTCGGACTTGAAGCCCGGTGGGTCCTCGACCCCCGGGCTTCGCTGTTTTGGGCGCACGATCGCCTCGCCGCCGCGACCTCGGAACACCCGCCGTTCCTGGCCGTTTGCCGCAGAGGCCGGCCCCCGTCGCCGGCTCCCCCAGGTACGGAGGCCCGACATGAAAGTCGCCGATTGCATGACCCGCAACGTCAAGATGGCCAGCCCGCAGGAGTCCCTACGCGACGCTTCGAGGATGATGGCCGAGCTCGACGCCGGCATCCTGCCCGTCGCCGACGGTGATCGGTTGGTCGGAATGATCACCGACCGCGACATCTGCGTGCGCGGCATCGCGCTGGGCAAGGGCCCGGACGCCAAGGTCGCCGACGTGATGAGCCGCGAGGTCAAATACTGCTTCGAGGACGACGACAGCGACGCCGTCCTGCGCAATATGGGCGACATACAGGTGCGCCGCCTGCCGGTGCTCAATCGCGACAAGCGGTTGATCGGCATCGTCTCGCTGGCCGACCTCGCCTCGGTCGGCCAGACCTCGCGCACCGGCGAGGCGCTCGGCGGCATCGTGCGACCGGGCGGCGAACACTCGCAGTCGGTTCACTGATCTAGAGCGCCCGTCGAGGCCGCTGTCGGCTGGCGGGTGAAAACGGCCTGAATTCAAAGAGTCCTGAGCATTTCCGATCCAATCAGATCGGAAATCGCTCCAGGGCTGGGCGCGCTCCAGGCGGAAGCCCCTCACCCCTTGGCGCGGTCGACAGTCTCGATGCTGGGATAGGCGCGCAAGGCCGCGGCGATGTTGGTCAGGTGCCGGGCGTCCTTGACCTCGACGTCGAAGTCCACGTCGAAGAAGTCCGACTGCCGCCGGTGCATGCGCAGGTTGACGATATTGCCGCCCGCCTCGCCGATCGCCGTGCAGGCCTGGCCCAGCACGCCGGGCGCGTTGCGGATGGTGGCGGTCAGCTTGGACAGCGTCACCGTGTTGCGCTCGGCCTCGGGCGTCCATTGCAGGTCGCGCCAAAGCTCCTCGCGGTCCTCGAACTCGGCCAGCCGCGCACAGTCGATGGTGTGCACCGTCAGGCCGGTGCCGTCCGGTTCCAGGATGCCGACGATGCGGTCGCCGGGCACGGGCGTGCAGCACTGGCCGAAGTTCAGCGAGACGCCCGGCGTCAGCCCGCCGCCGCGCACATAGAGCCGCGCCCCCTTGCCGCCCTCGATCCGGCGCGTGGCCGCCGCGGCCTCGCGATCGGCCGCGTTCAGCCCGGGGAAGATGACATCCAGCACCTGGGTCGGAGCGATCCGCCCGCGGCCGACCATTTCGAACAGGTCGTCCTCGCTGGCCACCGCGAACCGCTCCAGTGACGGCTTCAGCAGTACGTCCTTGCGCGACTTTCCGGCCCGCTCGAAGGTCTGGTCCAGGCTCGCCCGGCCCAGCCGCACGAACTCGTCGCGCTCGGTCTGGCGGATGTGCCGGCGGATCGCCGAACGCGCGCGCCCGGTGACGGTCAGCGAACGCCAGTCCGGCGGCACCACAGGCTTGGTCCCGCGGATCACCTCGACCACATCGCCGTTCTGCAGCGTCGTGCGCAGCGGCTTAAGCTCGCCGTTGATCTTCACGCCGATGCAGGTGTCGCCGACGTCGGTATGGACCGCATAGGCGAAGTCCAGCGGCATCGCCCCGCGCGGAAGGCTCACCAGCTTGCCCTTCGGCGTGAACACAAACACCTGGTCGAGGTACATCTCGAGCTTGGCGTGCTCGACCAGTTCTTCGACATCGCCGCCGTGCTCCAGCACCTGGACCAGGTGGCGCAGATTGACCAGCGGGTCGCGCCCGCCGCCGGCGGCCTGGTCCTCAGGGTCGAAGCCATAGGACGAGTTCTTGTAGCGCCAGTGCGCCGCCACGCCGTCCTCGGCGATCCGGTCCATGGTCTCGGTGCGGATCTGCATCTCGATCCGCATGCCCTTGGGCCCAACCACGGTCGTGTGCAGCGAGCGGTAGTTGTTTCGCTTGGGAGTCGAGATGAAGTCCTTGAACCGCTCAGGCACGCTCGGCCAGGCGCGGTGGATCACCCCCAGGGCCGCATAGCAATCGGCCTCGGTGTCCACGATCACCCGGAACGCATAGATGTCGGAAAGCTGAGAAAATCCAATCGATTTGCGCTGCAGCTTGCGCCAGATCGAATAGGCGTTCTTCTCGCGCCCGAAGACCCGGGCCGGAATGCCGGCGGTCTCCAGCTTGGCCGCGATTTCGCCAGAGACGATCGAGACGGCCGCGCCCTGCTCGATGCGCAGCGCCTCCAGCCGCCGGCCGATAGCGTCGCGCGCCACGGGGTTCAGGTGCTCGAAGCACAGCTCTTCCAGCTCGGTGCAGATCCGGTGACAGCCGATCGAGCGCGCCAGCGGGGCATAGATGTCCAGGGTCTCGCGCGCGATCCGCTCGCGCTTGGCCGGGCTGGAGATGTAGTGCAGCGTCCGCATGTTGTGCAGGCGGTCGGCCAGCTTGACCATCAGGACCCGCACGTCCTTGGAAATGGCCAGGATGAACTTGCGCAGGTTCTCGGCCTGCTTGGTGCGCTCGCTGTTGAGTTCCAGCTTGGTGAGCTTGGTCACCCCCTCGACCAGCTCGGTGATCTCGGGCCCGAACAGCGCGCGGATGTCGTCGGGCGTGACCGGAGTGTCCTCGATCACGTCGTGCAGCAGCGCGGTGACGATGGTGGCGGTGTCCAGCCGGTAGTCGGTCAGGATCCCCGCCACCTCGATCGGGTGGGCGAAATAGGGGTCGCCCGACGCGCGCTTCTGTGACCCATGCATGCGCATGGCGTAGACATAGGCGCGGTTCAGGACCGCCTCGTCGGCGGTAGGGTCGTACGAACGGACCTTCTCGATCAGTTCGTACTGGCGAAGCATCTTCGGCCGCTGCTTGGCGACCGGCGCATCGGCTTTGTCGGCGGGCGGTTGTTGAGGCGCCGCCGTGACGGTGAGGGGTTCTGCGCCTTCCGGGCTCAGTACCGCTCCTCCTGGCCGCCGTCACGGTCGCTCTGAAGCGCGCGAACCAGTTCCAGCTCGCTCATCTGCATGTGGGTCGGATCCGCCAGCAGGGCCAGGGTTTCGGCCTCTTCCTCGGCTTCCGAACGCTCATCCACGCGCTGCAGCGTGCCGATCAGGTTTTCCCGCAGGTCATCGGCGTCCACCACGTCGTCGGCGATCTCGCGCAGCGAGACGACCGGGTTCTTGTCGTTGTCGCGGTCGACCATCAGCGGCGCGCCGGCGGAAATGGCGCGGGCGCGATGGGCCGCCAGCAGCACGAGGCTGAAGCGGTTGGGGACCTTCTCGACGCAATCTTCGACGGTGACGCGGGCCATGTAATCCTCAGAGCGGCGGTAGAACCGCACAAAATAGAGGGTCCGCGTCGATTGTGCAACGCCGCATACCCTCGGAAAACGAAGCTCAGGCGCCGCAGAGCCCGGCTTCGCGCAATACGTCGTCGGTGGTTTCGAACACCGCGCTCGGCCGCTGGGCCCGCAGGATGTCGGCCGTGGCGTAGCCCCAGGTCACCGCCCCGGCGGCCAGGCGCATCTGCCGCGCCGCCTCAATGTCGCGCACCTCGTCGCCGACGCTCAGCACGTCGGCCTCGGCCACCCCAGCCGCCCGGATCACCTGCCGGAACTTGGCCGCCTTGCCGAAAATCGACGCCCCGCAGCCGTAGTACGCCACCAGGCCGGCCAACTCGGGCCCCAGCACCTGGCGGACCACCGCCTCCCCGTTCGAACTGACGATGGCCACCTTCACGCCGCGCGCCGCCAGGCGGCGCAGCATGTCGGCCACGCCTGGGAACAGGCCGATCGTCGGTGCGGCCTGGGCCGCCAGCTTGCGCATGTGCGCGGCGATGAGCGGCAGCTTCCAGGGGCTGACCTTCAGCGCCTGCATGATCTCGCGATTGGGCCGCCCGCGCAGCTCGGCCATCTCGGACAGGTCGATCTCGCGAAAGCCGTAGCGGCGGGCCACGCCGTTCAGCGCGCCAGCGAACCAGGCGGCGCTGTCGGCCAGCGTGCCGTCGAAATCAAAGATGATGAGCCGATAGCCCACGGGCCGATCCTGCCGCCTCGAAAGGGGCCGCGCCGTATACCCGCCTGACGGGCGCGTCAACTTCGACGATCACCCCTGCGACGTTAAAGCGGGACCGCGTCCAGCCCGACCGTGGCGCTGGCGGCCAGCTCGGCCGCCGTCCGCCCCAGCACCGGATGGCGCCACTCGGGCGCGATCTGCGCCAACGGCCCCATGACGAACAGCCGCTCGTGCGCCCGCGGGTGCGGCAGGGTCAGTTCCGGGTCATTGGAGACGATTCGGCCATGAGCGATCAGGTCGAGATCGAGCGTCCGCGGCGCGTTCCGGACGCTGCGCATGCGGCCGAATTCGTTCTCCAGCATGAACAATGTTCGGATTAGCGCTTGCGGCGAAAGCCGAGCCTCGACAAGCACAACGCCGTTGCGATACTCCTGATCGCTCGGGTCGGGCCAGGCGGCCGAACGCCACCAGGACGACCGACGCAGGATGGGCAATCCCGCCTCCGCGAAACGAGCAAGCGCCGCCTCGAGAAGGGCTTCGGACGAACCATAGTCGCCGGCGACATTACCGCCCAAGGCGACAACAGCAGCCTCGTCCGGATCTACGCCCAGAGACATTTTCGCAGGATTATTCGCACTCATGACTTTCTACCCCACGGACAGGCTGGCGCTCTTCATTGACGGAGCGAACCTGTACTCCGCCGCCAAGGGGCTGGGCTTCGATATCGACTATCGCAAGCTGCTGGAAGAGTTCCGCAGTCGCGGCGTGCTGGTGCGGGCCTACTACTACACCGCCCTGGTCGAGGATCAGGAATATTCGCCGATCCGACCGCTGGTCGACTGGCTCGACTACAACGGTTTCCGCCTGGTGACCAAGCCGGCGCGCGAATACACCGACGCGCAAGGGCGCAAGCGCTGGCGCGGCGACATGGATGTCGAGATCGCCGTCGACATGATGGAGATGGCGGCCCACGCGAACCATCTGGTGCTGTTCTCCGGCGACGGCGACTTCCGGGTCCTGGTCGAGGCCGTGCAGCGCCGCGGCGCGCGCGTCACCGTGGTCTCGACCGTCAAGTCGCAGCCGCCGATGGCGTCGGACGACCTGCGCCGTCAGGCCGACAACTTTGTGGATCTGGCCGACCTCGCCGACATCATCGGCCGACCCTCGCGCCTGCCGCGCTTCATTCAGGAAAGCCGCGCCGCCCGCGACGAGCATGGCCACGACGTCGACGCCGAGCTCTGATGTCCGTTGAACTTTGGGGCGCCGAGCCGCCCCGTGACTGCCCGCTGTGCCCGCGCCTGGTGGCCTACCGCCAGGCCAACGCCGCCCAGAACCCCGACTGGTGGAACGGCCCTGCCCCGTCGCTCGTGCCGGTCGGCGGACCGCAGAGCGTGCGTCTGCTGGTGGCCGGCCTTGCGCCCGGACGCACCGGCGCCAACCGCACCGGCCGCCCCTTCACCGGCGACCATGCCGGCTGGATGCTCTACGACACCCTCTTCAAGACCGGCTTTGCGAACGACAGGTTCGACGCCCGCACAGACGACGGCCTCGAACTGTACGACTGCATGATCACCAACGCGGTCCGCTGCGCCCCGCCCGGCAACAAGCCCGAGACCAGCGAAGAGAACACCTGCCGCCCGTTCCTGACCCAACGGTTCAAGGACCTGCCGAACCTCAAGGTGATCGTCACCCTGGGCGACGTCTCGCGCCGCAACGTGCTCAAGGCCCTGGGCCTCAAGGCCTCGGCCGGCATCTCAGGCCACGGCGCCGAATTCCAGGCCGGCCCCTATGTCGTGCTGAACAGCTACCACTGCTCGCGCCTCAACACGAACACCGGCCGCCTGACCGCGCCGATGTTCGAGGCCGTCTTCCGCCGCGCCCGCGAGCTGATCGACGCCTAGCGGCTCCAGTAGAAGTACCGCCAAGCCTGCGTGAACCCGGCACGCCGGTACAGGCTGCGCGCACCGGCGTTCCCTTCCTCGACCTGCAGGAAGACCCGCTCCACGCCGCGTGCCTGGGCCGCGCCCGCCAGCCCCGCCAGCACCCGCCCGGCCAGGCCCTCGCCGCGCCGCGAGGCGTCGGTGCGCATCCCGTGCACGCTGGCCCAGCCGTGGCCGAAGGCGGCGACGCCGACCGCCAGGGTCAGGTCGCCCTCCGAAATTCCGCCATAGACCGCGTCCGGCGAACGCGTCAGCGCCGCCACTCTATGACGGCCGTCCGCCTCGTCGAAGCCTTCGCTGGTGAACACCCGGGCCCAGCCGGCGTCCGGCGCCTGCGCCACCGCCGCCGCCGCGCCGCGGGCCGCGGCGATCATCGCCGCCGCGCCGCCGACCTTGACCAGCGTCGGCTGCTCGAAGTGATAGCCGCGCCGCGCCAGCTCGGCGCGCACACCCTCCAGTCCGGGCGCATCGGCGACCCGGAACGCCGGCGCCAAGCCGCGCGTGGCATAGGCCGTCTCGATCTGGTCGATCACGCCGGGATCGGCCGCAAGGTCATGGCTCAGCGGCACGGCGCTCGCGGCCCGGCGAATGGTTCCGTCGTTCAGGGCGACCAGCCAGCCGCCGATCTCCAGCGCCTCGCGCGGCGCGACCGCCGCGACGGTCGCCCGCTCGATCGCCTCGACGTCAGCCTCGGTCACGCAGCAGCCGGGCCTTGTCGCGCTGCCAGTCGCGCTCGGCGGTCGCCTCGCGCTTGTCATGCGTCTTCTTGCCCTTGGCCAGCGCGATCTCCAGCTTGGCCAGGCCTTTATCGTTCCAATAGAGCTTGGTCGGGATGATCGTACGCCCCTCGCGGGTCACGGCGCCGATCAGCTTGTCCAGCTGCTTGCGGTGCAGCAGCAGCTTCCGGTGCCGCCGCGGCTCGTGATTGAAGCGGTTGGCCTGGGCGAACGGCGGGATATCCGAGTTGATTAGCACCACCTCGTCGCCCTCCACCGAGGCGTAGGATTCGGCGATGTTGGCCCGCCCATTGCGCAGCGACTTGACCTCGGACCCGGTCAGCATCAGGCCCGCCTCGAAAGTCTCTTCGAGGAAGTAGTCGTACCGCGCGCGGCGGTTCTCTGCGATCAGCTTGCCAGCCATCAGACGACGCCGGCTTCTCTCATCCCGGCCAGCACCTCGGCGCGCGAGGCCTCCGACGCCGGCACGATCGGCAGGCGCACGTCCTCGGTGCAGAGGCCCAGGTGCGAGAGCGCGAACTTGACCGGCGCCGGCGAGGCGTCCGAGAACAGCGAACGGTGCAGGCGGAACAGGCGATCCTGCCAGTAGAGCGCGGTCTTCCAGTCGTCGCCCATGGCCGCGTTGTAGAAGGTGGCGCACAGGTCCGGCGCGACATTGGCGGTGACCGAGATGCAGCCGTGGCCGCCGTGGGCCATGTAGCCCAGCGCCGTCAGGTCGTCGCCCGAAAGCAGCACCCAGTCCTCGCCGCACAGCTGGCGCTGGACGGTGGCGCGGGTCATGTCGGCGGTGGCGTCCTTGATGCCGACGATGTTCGGCAGCTTGGCCAGCCGGCCCAGGGTCTCGTTGCTGATGTCCACCGCGGTGCGGCCGGGCACGTTGTAGACTAGCACCGGCAGCTGCACCGCCTCGTTGATCGCCGCATAGTGGGCGTAGAGGCCCTCCTGGCTCGGGCGGTTGTAGTACGGGGTCACCACCAGGGCGGCGTCCGCGCCGATGGTCTTGGCATGCCGCACCAACTCGATCGCCTCGTCGGTCGAATTGGAGCCGGCGCCGGCGACCACCGGCACGCGGCCGGCGGCGGTCTTCACGGCCAGCTCGACCACCCGGCGGTGTTCGTCATGGGAAAGCGTCGCGGTCTCACCGGTCGTGCCCACGGGCACGATGCCGTGGACGCCGCCCGCGATCTGACGCTCGACGAGGGCCACGAACGCCTTCTCGTCCACCGCGCCGTCGCGGAACGGAGTCGCCAGGGCCGGCATCACGCCCTTGAACAATGTATCTGACATGGTCTGCAAAAAGCCGTGAAAGCGAGGCCAGTTGTTGCGGCCTCATGATTTGGCCGGACAATATGGCGGGGCGCCCCCGCGCCGCAACATAGTTTCATCCTTCAGCGAGACCGGAGTTCGTCACCTTGCCGTCCAAGGCCCGTAAAGCGTTTCTGACCACCGCCTCGATCGCCCTGCTGGCCACCGTGGCCAACGCCCAGGCGCCGACCGGGGGGGCTCCGGCCCAGGGACCCTACCGGCCGTTCTCCGGCGCCGATCGCCCGCCCTCCGAGGGGCCGCGCCCGATCGAGCTGACCCAGACCCCGCCGACCGCCTATCGCCAGTCGCTGTCGATGACCGAATCCGCGACCCTCGAATCCGCCCTGGCCGCGGCCAAGCGCGGCGACGTCACGACAGCCCGGTCCGCCATCGCCGCGCTCTCCGACCCGATCGCCAAGAAGCTCGCCACCTGGGCCCTGGCCGACTCGTCGGCGGAATCGATGTCGTTCTTCGAACTCGACCAGGCCCGCCGCGACCTCGCCGGCTGGCCGCGCGGGAGCCGCCGCCAGCTCGGCGCGGAGAAGCTGCTGGAGACCTCGGGCCAGACGCCCCAGCAGGTCATCGCCTGGTTCGGCGGCTCCGATCCGCAGACCGCCGAGGGCGCGATGGCCCTGGCCAGCGCCTATCAGGCCAGCGGCCGGCAGAAGGACGCCGAGGACCTGATCCGCCGCTTCTGGCGCGACAAGCTGTTCGAGGTGACGCCCCAGCGCACCATGCTGGCCCGCTTCGGCGCGATGCTGACGCCCGAGGACCACGTCCGCCGCGCCGACATCCTTCTCTACGGCCCGCAGGGTCCGGCCGCGCGCGATATCCTGCCGCTGCTGCCGCCCGACCAACTGCAGGTCGCCCAGGTGCGGAT
Source organism: Phenylobacterium sp. 58.2.17 (assembly GCF_026411515.1). Lineage (NCBI taxonomy): Bacteria > Pseudomonadati > Pseudomonadota > Alphaproteobacteria > Caulobacterales > Caulobacteraceae > Phenylobacterium > Phenylobacterium sp. 58.2.17. Next base: position 27,512 of record NZ_JAPMTQ010000025.1, read on the forward strand.
GGCCTACCGCGCCGGCTCCTCAGCCGCCAACGACCAGGCGAACGCGCTGCCCGGCGCCCTCTCCAACGATCCGGGCGTCGCCTTCGAACGCGCCAGCTTCTACCGCCAGCGCAACCTCGAGACGCTGGCGCTCGCCAATCTCCGCTACTTCCCCACCGACCTGGCGCACGGCGACATGGCCGACCGCATCTGGGCCGAGCGCTATCGCCTGATCCTCTACGCCCTGCGCAACGGCGACTCAGCCGGCGCCTACGCCGCCGCCGCCAATAGCGGCCTGACCACCGGCGCGCCGGCCGCCGACGCCGAGTTCTACGCCGGCTGGATCGCTCTCACCCGCCTGAAGCGGCCCGACCAGGCCGCAGTCCACTTCGCCAACCTTGAGCGGATCGGCCAGTCGCCCATCACCCGGGGCCGCGCCTTCTACTGGCAGGGCCGCACTGCCGAGGCGCGCGGCGACCAGGCCGCGGCCAAGGGCTTCTACGCCGCCGGAGCCAAGTACAACACGACCTTCTACGGCCAGCTCGCCACCGAAAAGCTCGGCCAGCCGCTGGTGCTCGGGTCGGACCCGCAGGTCACCCAGGCCGACCGTGCGCGGTTCGAGAGCCGCGACACGGTGCGCGCCGCCCGCCTGCTCTACGAGATCGGCAATCGCGACCTCTTCAAGACCTTCGTGCTGGCGCTGGACGACATCCTGCCGACGGTCGAGGAACAGGCCCTGCTGGTCGACCTGGCGCGGGGCTACGGCGACCAGGACACCTCCATGAAGGTGGTGCGGACCGCCGCTCAGCGCGGGTTCATCCTGCCCGAACGCGGCTATCCGCTGCGCAATCCGCCGCCGGTGGCCGGCGCGCCCGAACCGGCCCTCACCCTTGGCATCACGCGCCAGGAAAGCGGCTTCGACCCCATGGCCCGCTCGGGGGCCGACGCGCGCGGGATGATGCAGCTGCTGCCCGCCACCGCCGCCAGCACCGCCCGGGGCCTGGGCATGAGCTTCGAGACCTCGATGCTCTGGCAACCCGACTACAACATGCAGCTGGGCCAGGCCTTCCTCGGCCGGCAGATCAACAACTTCTCGGGCTCGTACCCGATGGCGATCGCCGCCTACAACGCCGGGCCGGGCCGTCCGCCTCAGTGGGTCCAGTTCTGCGGCGACCCGCGCGGCGGCTCGACCGATCCCATCGACTTCGTCGAGTGCATTCCGTTCTCGGAAACCCGCAACTACGTGATGCGGGTCATGGAGGGCATGCAGGTCTATCGCGCCCGCCTGGCCGGCGGCTCGGCCCCGATCACGCTCAGCGCAGACCTCAAGCGCGGTTCGTACAGCGGTTATGCCGGGACGGTCGGCCCGCAACCGCCGCTGCCCCTGGGCGGAGCGAACGCGCCGATCCCTAATCCCTAGGGACCGGCGCTCGCGGCGCGCGCTCTACTTCGCGCCGTTTCCGAACCGCTTGCGGAAGTCCTCAAGGCGGATCGTAAAGTCGTCGGCGGCCAGGAACTCCTGGTCGCTCATCTTCGGCTGCTCGACCTTGCGATACCAGGCCGCGTATTCAGGCGTCTCGCCGGAGAACTTCTTGTAGTAGGTCGAATAGGTGCGGACCTTGATGACCGGCGTCTCGCCGCTCATGTCGAAGGTCATGAACCGCATCCAGCCGTCGCCGATGCCGACCGGCCAGGCGGCCTTCACCCCAGCCGCGATCGCCGTCTGTCCGCGATCCTGATAGTCGGCCAGCACCTGATGCACCATCGCCCCGCCGGCCCCGGCGTCGGCGCGATAGGCCTGGCCGTGCTGGTGGCCGTTGAGCGCCAGGAAGATCTGCGGGTGGCGGCTCAGGAACTTGGTCCACACCGCCTCGGGATTGTTGTGCTCGGGATGGACCATGGCCATGTCGACCATCGGGTTCGGGGCCCGCTCGCCGGCGGTGTTCAGGTGGTCGTGGGTGCTGACGATGGTCGGCAGCCCCGGATGGGCGGCGATCACCTTCGCCGCCCATTCCAGCACCTCGTCGCTCGGCGCCATCTCGAGGCCGATATGCAGGAAGCGATAGCCGCCCGCAGTGAAGATCTGCGCGCTGTCGGCCCCGCCGTTGAAGGAGGCGACATACCAGGGCTTGTCCTTGAAGAACGCGGTCTGCGCCCCGAAGACCTCACGCCAGTTGTCCAGCCCGCCCGGGTGCAGCATCCCGTACGGCCGCGGATGGTCGCCCGGGTTCATGAAGTCCTTGATCGGCAGGTAGCGGGAATCCGTCCACATCGCGTCGTAGTCGTGATTGCCCGGAACCACCGAGAACGGCGTCTTGCCGGCGATGATCTCGAAGCCCTGTTTGGCGGTCGGCATCTCGACGCTGCGGACCTTGTCGGTCGGCGCGAAGTGGGCGTCCAGCAGCGGGTTGGCGCCCTTGCTGACGCCGAACCCCGCATGGGCCTCGTCGAACGGCTTGGTCTGGTGCTGCCAGGTGTCGCCCAGCGAAGTGACGAAGGCGATGTCCCCGCCGTTCGTCTGCAGCCGGCTGGCGATGTAGCTCATCTGCTCGAAGAACAGTTCGCGCGCATCGAACGGAAAGCCCTCGGCCTTCTGGTGGGTGTAGTCGACATAGTTCTGGGTGTCGGGGATCACCGCCAGGGTGAAGCTGTCGTCTTTCGCCCAAGCCGCGGCGGGGGCGAACATGGCGGCGCTGGCGGCCAGGGCCAGGGCCAGGGCCAGCGCCAGACGGCGTGTCTTGCCGATCATAAAATCTCTCCGGAATTGGGGCTTAGAACTGCAGGCCGAGCTCAAGGCCGAAGGTCCGCGGCGCGCCGGCGATCGCGGTCGGGGTGCCGAAATTCTCGCCGGAATTGCCGGCGTCCAGCAGGTATTCCTCGTCCAGCAGGTTGTCGGCGAACAGCCGCACGCTCCACCCCTGCGCCTCGTTGCGGACGCCCAGGTTGCCGCTGACGAAGACGTGGCCCTTGTCCATCTTCGGGGCGACGTTCTCGTTGTCGAAATAGATCTTCGACTGGTAGCGGACGCGGCCCGAGAAGAAGCCCGTCAGGTCGCCGCTCAGCGGACGCTCGGCGTTCAGCCCGACCGCGGCCTGGTATTCCGGCGAGATCCGGAAACGGTGGCCGGTGAAGTCCCCCTCCGACGACTTGAAGTCGTCGAACTTGGCGTCGAGGTAGGAGAAGTTGGCGAAGGCGTCGATGCCGGTCGCCAGCAGGAAACTGCCGGCGAACTCGAACCCGGTGGCGCTGGCCGAGCCGGCGTTCACAGCCCGCTGGCCCAGGGCCGGGTTGGCGGGATCGATCAGCTCCATGGTCTGAAAATCGGTCCAGGCGTAGTGGAACAGGGCCGCGTCGAACCGGATACGGTCAAACGCCCCTTTCAGGCCGACCTCGTAGTTCCACAGCTGCTCGGGATCGACCGGCGCCACCGCGCCCTTGCTGTCGGCCTGCAGGAAACCCGAGCGCTGGCCCTTGGCCACGCCCGCATAGGCGTGCAGCCCGTTGTCGAAGTCGTACTGCACCGACAGGCGCGGCAGCACCGCGTCGAAGTCGGCGTCCCCGTCCAGGGCCCCGTTGGTCACCGCGAACAGCAGGTTCTTGGGCGCGGCCGCATAGGCGGCCGGCAACGCCGCCTGCACCGCCGAATAGTAGCTCGTAAACAGCGGGTGGCGCGGGTTCGTCGCGCTGAAGGTCGGGTCCAGGGCCACGAACTTGGCCGCCACCGCGCTCGACACTGCGCTGTAGACGCCCAGCTTGATCAGGCCCGACTGGCCGACCGCCGGCTGGTTGGAGACGAACCGCCGCTCGTTGCGCACATAGCGGACCCCGCCGTTCACCGTCAGCTGGTCGGTCAGCTCGTAGCTCACATCGACAAAGGCCGAGGTGTCGGCCTTGCGGCCCTTCTGCTCGCGGTATTCGCGACGGTTCGGATCCAGCGTGATCCCCAGCGACGCCGGTAGCACCAGCTCGCTCGGCTGGCCGTTGGGCAGCACCCAGACCCCGCTCTGCAGGATCCCGAAGATCGGCTCGCTGAAAGTCAGGCCGATGGTCTCGTCGACCGCCTCGCGAATATAGCTGACCCCCGCGAAGCCCTGCAGCCGCTCGCCGGACGAGAAGTTGAACCGCGCCTCCTGGTAGAAGCCCGAGGTCTCGTTGGCGATGTCGCTATCGACCAGCGGCACGAAGCCGCCGTCCATGTCGAAGTACTGCTGATAGTCGTACTCGCGATAGCCGGTGATCGACGAGAAGCTCAGCTTGTCGTTCAGCTCCGCCTCGATCAGCAGCGTGCCGCCATAGACGTTGCGCTCGAAGTTCGAGGGCTTGCGCGGCGCCTGGTAGGTTTCCTTGTAGTAGTCCGCATAGCCCAGGCTCGGCGTCGGGATCGTGAAGCTGGTGAACTGCGTCCCGGTCGGATTGTCGTGCTGGACATAGGCGACCGCCGTCAGACTGAAGCGGTCGTTCGGCTCGAACTTGAACGACGCCCGCGCCCCGGTGGTGTCCAGGCCCATATAGTCCTGCGCATCGCCGCCGGCGGCCGCCTTGTTCTCGATGTAGCCCGTGCGTTCCTCATGGAAACCGGCGAGACGGAAGGCCGCGACGTCGGAGACCGGCAGGTTCACCGCCCCCTCGACGCGCCGATAATCCAGGTTGCCGACCGCTGCGTTCAGATAACCGCCGAACTCGTCCTGCGGCTTGCGGGTGATCAGCGACAGGCCGCCGATCTGCGAGGCGGTCCCGAACAGCGTGCCCTGCGGCCCGCGCACGATCTCGATGCGATCCATGTCGTAGATCGCCATCTGCGCACCCTCGCGACGGCTGATGTCGACCCCGTCCAGATAGGTCGAGACGGCTGATTCCGACCCCGCGCCCGACTCGTCAGAGGTGATGCCGCGGATGCTGATGCTGGGCGCCGCCGGGCTCTGGTTCTTGTAGTTGGTGCTGGGCGCCAGGCTCGCCACCTCCTCGACCGAGCGCAGCCGCATCTTCTCGATGGTCTGGCCGCCATAGGCCGAGATCGCGATCGGCACGTCTTCCAGCGCCTCGGCGCGCTTCTGGGCGGTGACGATCACCTCCTCCAGCGTGCCCGGCAGCTCGGCCTCCTCAGCCAGCGCCGGCGCGGCGACGATCAGCACCGACGCCAGCGACATCAGGCCCGCCGCGCGGCGGGCCACACCCCGGCGGCGCACCGATTGCGCGCACCCAGAGAACTTACTCGACATGATTGACGCCCCTTGCCATCGCGATTTACGTTCCTCGCGTGTAACGTTATTGAACGATGGTTTTGCGACGCCGATGCAACGCAATGACGACAGCCGCCCCGATCACGCCGCCCCGCCCCGCCGCGGCCGCGGCCGGCCTCGCGACCTGTCCATGGAACCGGCGATAATGCGGGCTGGCTGGGAGTTGCTTGCCGAGCGTGGCTATGCCGGCCTGGCCTTCGAGGAGTTGGCCGAGCGCGCCGGCTGCAGCCGCCCGGCCCTCTATCGGCGGTTCGCCAACAAGCGTGAGCTGATCATCTGGATGCTCGACAACGCCGCGCGCGACACCGACCCGGCGCTGCCCGAACACGTCCCGCCGCGGACTGTGCTGATCGAGAACCTCTGGGCGTTCGTGCGCCACCTCGGCGGCCCGGCAGGCGTGGCCACGCCTGAGCTCGCCCAGGCGCGGCGGCGCGACTCCGAGCTCTCAGCCGCTCTCGACGCGCTCTATGAGCGCGAGCGTCAGCCCTATCTCCTCGCGCTGAGCCGGGCCTTGAAGGACGCCCTGCCCGCCGCCGACATCTCGGCGCTGGTGGACAACATGGTCGGCGCGGTCCTCTTCCGCGCCGGCCTCCAGGGCCAGACGCTGAAACTGGCCCAGGTCGAACAGATCGTCGACCAAGCCCTGGTCGCCGGCCGGGCCATGACGCGCAAGGCCCGACGCTGAGGGCCCGTATGGCGGGGAGCTAGTGGCCCCCGCCCGGGCCGGCCGCCCGCTTCGGACGCGGGGCCAGCCAGATCGTCGTCGCCGCGATCGCGAAGACCACGGCGGTGGTCAGGAACATCAGGTTGGTCGACAGCATCACCGCCTGGCTCTGCACCAGCCCTTCCAGCTGGCGCAGCGCCTGGTCGGGCGAAAAACCCTGCGCGACCAGGCCGTCCAACGCCGACTGCGGCTGGTTCAGCGCCCCGACCAGTTCGGCCCGCTTGGCGCTGGCCTGGTTCTCCCATGACGTGGTCATCAGCGAGGTGGCGAACGCCCCGGCCACCACCCGCAGGAAGTTGGCGATGCCGGCGGCAGCAGCCGTCTCCTCCTCATCGACGGCGCCCAGCGCGATGCTCTGGGTCGGGATGAAGAAGAACGGCATGGCGAAGCCCAGCGCCAGCTGCGGCAAGGCGATGGTCAGGAAGTCGGCGTTGGTGGCGAAGTGGCTGCGCCAGATGGCGACCCCCGCCATCCAGAACACCCCGAACGAGACCAGCGCCCGTGGATCGCGCCGGGCGACCTGGCTGGCCACGATCGGCGACATCACCACCGCCAGCACGCCCTGGAACGCCGCAGCATAGCCGGCCCAGGTGGCGGTGTAGCCCATGTTGGTCTGCAGCCAGAGCGGCAGGATCACCACGCTGGCGAAGAACGCCCCGAAGGTGAGACTGAGCGTCGTCACTCCGATGGAGAAACCGCGGTGTCGGAACACCCGCAGGTTCACGATCGGGTTCTGCGCGGTCAGTTCCCAGATCAGGAAGGCGACAAACCCCACCGCCGCGACGATCGCCAGGCCTACGATGAACGACGAGGCGAACCAGTCGTGCTCCTTGCCGGTGTCCAGCATGATCTGCAGCGCGCCGACCCAGACGATCAGCAGCGTCAGGCCCATATAGTCGACCGGGACCCGGCGCGTGGCGCCCTGATGCTTGATCAGCGCGCGGTAGGCCAGGAACGCCACCCCGAACGCCACCGGGATGTTGATGAAGAAGATCCAGTGCCAGCCGATGGTGTCCGAGATCGTGCCGCCCAGAATCGGCCCGGCGATCGGGCCGACCACGGTGGTCATGCTCCACAGGCCCAGCGCCTGAGGCGCCTTCTCCTTGGGGAAGATCTGCAGCAGCAGGGTCTGCGACATCGGCATGATCGGGCCGCCGCAGAGGCCCTGCAGCACCCGGGCGAACACCAGGAAGCCGAAGGTCGGCGCCAGCCCGCAGAGGATCGAGCAGACCCCGAACCCGACCAGGCCGAACACGAACACCTTAACCGCCCCGAACCGCTGGGCCAGCCAGCCTGACAGCGGCACGGTGATGGCCTCGGCCACCGAATAGGAGGTGATGACCCAGGTGCCCTGGCTCGGCGACACGGCCAGGCCGCCGGCGATGTGCGGTACGGCCACGTTGGCGATGGTGATGTCCAGCACCACCATGAAGTTGGCCAGGCCGAGCAACAGCCCGGTGACCAGCAGCGCCATCCCCGTGAGGGGCGCCGGCGCCGGCGTCGATTGGCTCTGGCTCACGGGCCTGGCCCCTTACTTCGAGATGTCGATCACGGCTTCCATGGACAGCCCCACCCGCAGCGGATGCTCGGCCAGTTCCTTGGGGTCCAGGGCGATGCGGACCGGCACGCGCTGGACCACCTTGATCCAGTTACCGGTGGCGTTCTGGGCCGGGATCAGCGCAAAGGCCGAACCGGTGCCGCCGCCGACGCCGGCGACCTTGCCGTGGAACTTCACGCCCTTGCCATAGAGGTCGCTGGTCAGCTCGACCGGCTGCCCCCGCCGCACCTTGCGCAGCTGCACTTCCTTGAAGTTGGCGTCCACATACGCAGTCTGGATCGGCACGATGCTCATCACCGGCGCGCCGTTGGCGACCTTCTGGCCGACCACCACGCTCTTGCGCGCCACCACCCCGTCGACCGGCGAGCGGATGGTGGTGCGGGCCAGGTCCAGTTCGGCCTGGGCCAGCTTGGCGCGGGCGGCGGCGACCTCCGGATTGTCGGCGGCGCTGGTTCCAGCGACCAGGGCGTTGGCGGCCTTCTGCTGGCCGGCCGACTGAGCGGCGGCGGCCTTGGCCTGGGCCAGACCCGCCTGGGCGGCGGCCAGCGCGGCCTTGGCGGCCTGATAGCGGTTCTCGGCCTGGGTCAGTTCGTCGCCCGACACCGCGCCGGATTCGGCCAGGTTGCGGCGGCGGCCGTACTCGACCTCGGCCCGCGAATAGTCGGACCGGGCGCTGGCCAGCATCGCCTCGGCGCGGGCGATGTCGGCGCCGCGCGCGGCGGTCTGGGCGGCCAGCGCCTCGTCATTGGCGAAGTACTGCCCCACCCGGCGCTCGGCCTGGCCGAGTTCGGCGCGGGCGCGGTCGACCGCCAGCTTGAAGTCGGCCGGGTCGATCACCGCGATCACCTGGCCGGTCTTGACCACCGTGGTCTCGCCGACCGGCGCCTGCACGATCGGGCCGGCGACCAGCGCCGTCACCTGGGCGGTGTCGGCGTTCACATAGGCGTTGTCGGTGGTCACGTGGCGCGAACCGACCAGCAGCCAGTAGAGGCCCCAGATCAGCGCCCCGGCGAGCACCACGCCGCCGAGGATCATGAACAGGCGCTTGCGCCGCGCGCCGTTGGCGGCGGGCGCGGTCGCGACGGCGGCCGCGGGTTGGGGATGCGATCCGATATCGTCGGGCATGGAAGGCCTTTCCGGGGGAGGACGGAAAATGGTTGGGGTCAGGCGGCCCGGAAGCCGCCGCCCAGGGCGCGGACCAGGGCTGCGTCAAGGGTCAGCGCGCGCGATTCCAGGTCGGCGGCGGCCCGCCGCTGCAGGATCACGGCGTTCTCGGCGGTCAGCACCGAGGTGTAGGAGTCCAGGCCCCCTTCGTAGCGGACCCGGGCGATGCGATAGGCTTCCTCGCCCTTGGCCAGCGCCTGCCGCGCCGCGCCCAGCCGGACGGCCAGCGCCCGCTCGCTCACGGCGGCGTCGGCCACTTCCTTCAGCGCTTGGGTCAGGGTCGCGTCATAGTCGGCGACGGCGGCGTCGTACTCGGCCCGCGCGCCGCGATAGGCGCCTGACAGCCGCCCGCCCTGGAAGATCGGCAGGCTGAGCGCCAGCCCGGCCTGGCCGATGTCCGAGCCGCTCTCGGTCAGCAGGTCCAGGCCCAGCGACTGGGCGCCGATGAAGCCGGCCAGGTTCACGTTCGGATAGAAGGACTTGCGCGCCACGTCGATGCGCTTGCCGGCCGCCTCGGCCCGTAGCCGCGCGGCGACGATGTCCGGACGCCGGCCCAGCAGATCGGCGGCCAGGTTCTCGGGCAGCCCGAATTCGCGCACCGCCGGCGCGGCGGGCCGGGCGATCGCCAGGCCGCGGTCGGGTCCGGCGCCCAGCAGGGCGGCGATCGCGTCGCGGGCCAGGCCCACCTGCTCGCGGCTGGCGGCCAGATCCTGGTCCGCGCTGGCCAGCGCGGCCTCGGCCTGCTTCAGCTCGCCCTGGTTGGCCGCGCCGTTGGCGACCTGCTGGGCGACCAGCTTGCGGGTGGCCTCGCGGTTGGCCTGAGCCTGGGCGGACGCTTCTTCGGCGGCGAACGCCCGCGACAGCTCGGCATAGGCGCCGACCACCGAGGTGGTCAGCACCAGCCGCGCCTGGGCGGCGTCCATCTCCGCGGCGGTGGCCTCCGAGGTCGCTGCGGCCAGCGCCGCGCGGTTCTTGCCCCAGAGGTCGAGGTCGAAGGAGAGGTCCAGCGTCGCCCGGCCGGTGTCGTTGTAACCCTCCGGTACGAAGGCCGGCGGAATGCCGTTGTTGTAGCTCTGCTTGGTCTGCGCGGCCTGCGCGTTCAGCGCCGCGCTCGGTAACAGCGCCGCGCGACTCTGCTGGGCCCGCGCCTGGGCCGCCCGCACCCGGGCCTGCGCCTGGACCAGGCTCGGCGATCCGGCCAGCGCCTCGTCGACCAGGGTGTCGAGCTGGGCGTCGCCATAGCTCTTCCACCACTGGTCGGCCGGCCACTGCGCGGCCGGGGCGTCAAAGCTCGAGGTTGCGGCATAGGCCTGCGCAAGCCTGACCTGGGGGGCTGGACCCAGGTTCGGTACGGCCGCGCAGCCCGCCAACAGGAGGGCCGCCGTCACGGGGGGGAGAATCAGGCGTGCCATGCCGCGTCTCGAGAATCGACTAGGGAGAAGTACGGCCTGGAAAACCGTACGGTACGGTCATATGTTCCCGACACTGGATTTCGTCAAGGACAAACCGTACAGGATGGTCAGATGTTGACAGCCACGCCTCAGAGCAGACGTGAAGAGCGTCGCGACGAACGCCGCGACGGCATTCTGGACGTCGCGCGCGACTGCTTCCTGGCCGACGGCTACGCCGCGACCTCCATGTCGACCATCGCCGCCCGGCTCGGCGGGTCGAAGGGCACGCTCTACAACTACTTCAAGTCCAAGGAAGAGCTATTCGAGGCGGTGATGCAGCGCCAGTGCGGCGCGCTGGCCGAGACCCTGTTCGATGTCGACCACGACGGCGACGACGCGCGCGAGCGCCTGCAGCACTTCGCCGGGAAGTTCCTGACCCTGCTGCTGACCCCCGAGTCGCTCGGCATCCACCGCGTCGTGGTCGGCGAGTCCGGCCGCTTCCCCGAACTCGGGCGCATGTTCTACGACATGGGGCCCAAGGTGATCCTGACCAAGATCGCCGGCTACCTGTCCGACCTCATGGACCAGGGCGTCCTGCGCCGCGCCGACCCCTTCGTCGCCGCACAGCAGTTCAAGGACCTGACCATCTCGGGCGTGCTGCAGCCGCGCACCTGGGGCGTCATCGAAGGCGACATGACCGACGCCGAGATCGAGGACCAGGTCAATAACGCCGTCGACACCTTCCTGCGCGCCTATCGACCGGACTGACGCCCTGCCCGACCGGCGGTGAGCCCGATGCCGCTAGTCGGCGACCAGGCCGTGCATCAGGCCGTCCAGCGTCACGCTGATCAGCTCGTCGGTGGGGGCCCACGCGAAGTTCGGCCGGGCGATCATCATGCTGACCACGCCGTGGCAGGCGGTCCACAGCGCCTGGGCGGCGCTGTCGGCTGTGCCGGTTCGCAGCCGCCCCTCGGCGGCGATCTCGCGGACCACGCCGGAGAACACCTGATAGCACTGGTCGCCCAGGTCGGCGGTCGTCTCTTCTTCGCCGATCACCGCGGCCAGCCGCGCGACGTTGCAGAACACCAGTTCGTAGGCGTTCGGATGCTCCAGGCCCCAGCGCATGTAAGCGTCCAGCATCAGCTTGACGCGGTTCACCGCGTCCATCGGCTTGGCGGAGATCTCGGCGTTGCGCTCCAGCAGGTTGCGGATCGTGCCCTGGCAGATCTCCAGCAGGATGCAGCTCTTGTCGGGGAAGTGCATGTAGAGCGCCGTCGACGACACCCCCACCTCGTCGGCGATCTTGCGGATCGTCGCGCCCTCATAGCCCTCGGCCACGAAGATGCGTTCGGCGGCCTCCAGGATTTCCTGCCTGCGGAGGTGGCCGTCGCCCTTGGGTTTCCGGGCTGAGCGCCGCGTCGTCACTGCGATGGTCACAGCTATCCTTCCGAGTCCGTTCGGTGACAAGCGGAAACCAAAACCACCCAGGTTGCAAGCCTCGACGAAAAGAAAAGGCCTGCTGAATCCGAGACTAAGGGCGCCCTTGCGTAAGCTATTTCGCAGGCGAGCGCGCCCGAACAGCAGCGTTTCGACCGCTCAGGCGTTTCATTCCGGCGAATGGATGAGGGAGCGGCCATGACACTGCCCGACGACCAACTGCAACGCCTGGCGCTGCACAGCGCCTTCGGACTTCACCTCGTCGCCAAGTGGATGGCGACCCGCACCGACGTCGATCCTGAGATCCGCGAGCGGCTGTCGGTCCACATGACCGCCCTCGACGGGGTGCTGTCGGCCAACGGACACGACTGGATCCGCGAGGAGATCGAGGGCACCGAGGCGGCCCTGCACGGGCGCTAGCCCGCTTCTCCTTCGGCGCGGCCGCGGAAGCGCCGGCGATAGGCCGCCGGCGTCATCTGCGCCTTGCGCGCAAACAGCCGCGAGAAGGTGGCCAGGTCCAGGTAGCCGACCTCTCGGGCGATTTCGCCCAGGCCGAGATCGCTCGCTTCGAGAAGTTGCTTGGCGCGCCCGACGCGCAAGTCCTGGAGATGATCCAGAGGCGTGCAGCCGGTCTGCGCCTTGAACCGCCGCAGCAGGGTGCGCGTCGAGACGTTGAGAGCCTGCGCCAACCGCTCAAGGCTGTAGGGCTCGGCCAAGCGCTGGCGCAGCCATCGCGAGACCGACTGCGAGAAACCGTCCCGCGCACGAACGTGCAGCCGCGGGTCCAGATAGGGCGCCTGACTGGTCCGCCCGGCGTCCAGCAGCGTGACCTTGGCCAGCGCACGAACCGCGGCGTCGCCCAATCGCTCGCGCACGATCGCCAGCGCCAGATCGTGGGCGGCGCTGAACGCCCCGCTGGTCGTCACCGGCCCGTCGCGGACCAGCAGAGCTTCCGAGAGGACGTCGGCCGACGGATAACGGCGCGCCAGCTCTCCTGCGAAGGCCCAGGCCGTCGTCGCTCGCCGCCCGTCCAGCAACCCCGCTTCACCGAGCAGGAACGCCCCGCCGCAGATCGCGGCCACGGGTCCACGAACGGCCGCCCTTCGGATCAGGGAAATCTCAGACCCAAGTTTCGAAAGCGTCGCATCAAGCTCGGCGGCGCTCACCACCTCGAAGGCCGGCACAACGAGCAGGTCGCAGGCCGCCGGAGCGGGCCCTACGCCCAGGCTCACGCCGCCAGCCGCCACTACCGGCCCGCCCCGCGCCCCGATCACCGACACCTCGAACGGCGCAGCCTCACGTGGGCGTCGCAGACCCGCGAGCCGATTGGCGATCAGCAGCACGTCGGCCAGGCCGAACACCTCGGCCGCCAGACATCGGTCGTATGCCAGGACGGAGATCCGCATGGGTGGAGCATAGGCGGAGATTGGCGATATCACCCATAAAAATGTCGATACCGCCAGCCGTATGGGTCCGGTCGCCCGCCCTAGGGTCGCACCAACAACAACCGGAGATCCCAGATGCGCATGTCCATCCTGCTTTATGACGGCTTCACCGCCCTCGACATCGTCGGCGGCTACGAGTCCCTTTCCCGGATACCCGGCATGCAGGTCGAGTTCGTGGCCAAGGAGAAGGGCGTCATCGCCTCCGACACCCGCTTCCTGGGGCTGCTGGCGTACAAGACCCTGGAGGACGCCGCCGGGACCGACATCCTCTATGTGCCGGGCGGCCCAGGCGGCTATGTCGCCCAGCGCGACCCGGAGATCCTCGACTTCATCCGCGCGGCCCATGCGACCAGCACCTGGACGGTCGGCGTCTGCAACGGCGTGGAAGTACTGGCCGCCGCCGGCGTCCTCGACGGCGTCGAAGTCACCACCAACTTTTTCGCGCGCGACCAGGTCGCCGCCCTAGGGGCCAAGGTCATGAAGACCCGCTACCACCGCGACGGCAAGGTCGTGACCGGCGCAGGGGTTTCGGCCAGCGCCGACGCCGGACTGATGCTCACCGAGATCCTAGTCGGCCAGCCGCTGGCCGAGATTATTCAGCTCGGCATCGAATACTATCCCTCGCCTCCGTTCGGCGCGGCGACGGTCGACGAGACGCGGCCCGAGTTGCAGGACGCCATCCGCAGCTTCGAGGAGCGCGCCGAAGCACTGTTGGAAGCGACCCCACGCGTCTTCTAGGCCCGGCGGGCGGGCGCGGCGGCCAAGGCGGGGCTTTCCCTTTCCAGCGCCGCGCTCTAATCGCTGGGCCATGACCAAGACCGCCCCCGTCGTCGCCGAACTGCCCGGCGCCATGCGCACCACCGGCTGGGCCGACTACGCCCTGCTGGACTCGGGCGGCGGCCGCAAGCTCGAACGCTACGGCCCCTATACCGTGGTGCGCCCCGAACCCCAGGCGATGTGGGACCCGCGCCTGCCGCAGGACGCCTGGGACAAGGCCGACGCCGTCTTCGATCCGTCGGACGAAGAGGACGCCGGCAAGTGGCGCTTCCGCGGCAAGCCCAAGGAAAGCTGGCCGATGGCCTGGGGCGACGTGTGCTTCCATGCCCGCTTCACGGCCTTTCGGCATCTGGCCTTCTTCCCGGAGCAGGCCGCTAACTGGGCCTGGCTGGACCAGCGCGTGCGCGCCCTGCCCGGCCAGCCGCGGATCCTCAACCTGTTCGGCTACACCGGCGTCGCCAGCCTGGTCTGCGCCGCGGCAGGCGCCCACGTCACCCACGTCGACGCCTCCAAGAAGGCCATCGCCTGGGCGCGTGAGAACGCCGCCCTCTCGGGCCTGGACGACCGCCCGATCCGCTGGATCTGCGAGGACGCGCGCCGCTACGTCCAGCGCGAGGTGCGCCGCGGCTCGCGCTATGACGGCATCATCCTCGACCCGCCGAAATACGGCCGCGGTCCGGACGGCGAGGTCTGGCGTCTATTTGAGAACCTGCCTGAACTTTCGGCCCTATGCGCCGAACTTCTCGGGGAAAACGCCTCCTTCCTGCTGCTAAACGCCTATGCCGAGCGGATCTCGGGCGCGGCCCTTTCGTCGCTTTGCGCCGCCAAGCTTTCCGGCCGCGCCGGGGCCATCGACTGGGGCGAGTTGACCCTGGTCGAGGACGCCGGCGATCGCCAGATCGGCATGTCCTTCTACGGGCGGTGGTCGGCATGAGCCGCCTCGTCACCTCCCTGACCAACCCGACGGTGAAGTCGGTCCGCGGCCTGCACCTGCGCAAGGAGCGCGAGCAGTCCGGCCTGTTCGTGGCCGAGGGCCTGAAGATCGTCACCGAGGCCGTCGAGCTCGGCCACGCCCCGCGCATCCTGATGTACGGCAAGGACGCCGAAGGCCACCCGCTGCTCAAGCGCGCCATCCAGGCGACGCTGGCGGCGCGCGGCGAGGTGATCGAGGTCACCCAGGACATCCTCGCCAAGGTCTCGCGCCGCGACAACCCGCAGGCCGTGGTCGCCGTCTTCGCCCAGGTCTTCACGCCGCTGACCACCCTCGATCCCGCGGCCGCGACCTGCTTCGTCGCCCTGCACCGGGTCCGCGATCCGGGCAACCTCGGGACTATCGTGCGAACCGCCGACGCCGCCGGCTGCGGCGCGGTGATCCTGGTCGGCGACTGCTGCGACCCGTTCTCGGTCGAGGCGGTGCGCGCCACCATGGGCTCGATCTTCGCCGTGCCGATCGCCAAGGCGACCGAGGCCGAGTTCGCCGGCTGGCGCTCCTCCTGGCCCGGCTCGGTGGTCGGCACCCTGCTCAGCGCCACCGTCGACCACCGCCAGGCCTCCTACGCCAAGCCGGCCATGATCCTGATGGGCAACGAACAGCAGGGCCTGACGCCGGAGATGGCCGCGCTCTGCGACGTCAACGTCAAGATCCCGATGCGGGGCCGCGCCGACAGCCTCAACCTGTCGGTGGCCACCGGCATCATGATTTACGCCGCCACCTAACCCCCGCCCCTCCCCGCATGTCCGCGAGCCATCGCTTGACGGCCAATTACATAGCTATGTATATAGTATGCTATATTTATCGTCGCTGGACGAGCTGAGATGACTGCCGACACCCTTTCCGACCTGGGCGTAATGTTCCTGGGCAGTCGCCTGAAGCGCTTGGGCGACCGCTTGCAGACCGAGGCCGCCGCCATCCTGCAGGCCATGGACCTGCCGGTGCAGCCGGCTCAGCAGCCGCTGCTGGCCGTGCTCCGGCGTGAAGGCCCGCGCACCGTCGGCGCCGTCGCCCAGCACCTACGCATCAGCCAGCCGACCGCCACCCGCGCCCTGCAGGCGCTCATAGAACAAGGGCTGGTCGAGGTCAGCAAGGATGTCCGCGACCAGCGCCAGAAGCTGCTGTCGCTCACCCCCGCCGGCGAAGCCCTGATGGACCGCCTGGAACACGACCTCTGGCCGCGGGTTGAAGCGGCCGCCATCGCCCTCTGCGACGGCCGCGATCAGGAGCTCATGAACACGATCGCCGCGGTCGAGGCCGCCCTCGACGCACGCTCGCTGACCGAACGGACCCTGGCCCCCGACATGGCCGTTCGCGATTTCACGGACAACCTGGCCGAGGCGTTCTACGCGATCAACGCCGAATGGATCGAGGAGATGTTCGCGTTGGAGGCCAACGACATCGACCTGATGTCGAACCCGCGCGAGCGGATCGTCGACAAGGGCGGCGAGATCCTCTTCGCCGAAGTCGACGGCCTCGGCGTCGTCGGGACCTGCGCCATCATGCAGGCCAAGGACGGCTGGTTCGAACTGACCAAGATGGGCGTCTCCAAGTCCGCCCGCGGCCGCAAGGTCGGCGAATTCCTGCTCGCCAAGGCGATCGAGCGGGCCCGCGCGATGGGCGCCGCCGACCGGCTCTACCTGTTGACCAACACCAAGTGCGCGCCCGCCATCCACCTCTACGAGAAGCTGGGCTTCGAGCACGACGCCGAGGTCATGACCCTGTTCGGCGCCCGCTACGAGCGCTGCGACGTCGCCATGCGCTTCCGCGGCTGACCGCTCGATCCACTCCCGCCGCCCTTGTTCGCGGCGGCGTCAATTCATAGCTCACCTTGCAACCAGGCGTTTCGAGGAGCACCGAACACAATGGCGCGCGCCGAGGACCGCCTGATGAGCCGCCGGCGCGCATACGATGCGCTCGCCCCGCGCCTGGCCTCCCTGAGCGACAATGACCTGACCGCGCTCCTCGCGCAGACGACGACGTGGCACGACCATGTCCTCGGCAATAAGTCCGGCGTTATTGCGCTCGACGGCGCGAAGGTGTTCGTCAAGAAGATCACCCTCACCGACTTGGAGCTCGCGCCCGACAACAGGGGCACGAGCGCCAATCTATTCGACCTTCCGATGTTCTATCAGTACGGGGTCGGCTCGGCGGGCTTCGGAGCCTGGCGTGAGTTACAGGCCTATCTCAGGGCGACCGGATGGGTGCTCTCGGGTGAATGCCCCTACTTTCCCTTGGTCTATCACTGGCGGGTGCTGCCCAGGGCAAGACGCGCACCCCTACCCGCCGCAAAACAGGAGTGGCTGGATCAGGCGCCCGACTACTGGAACGGCTCGAACGCCGTCCGGCAGCGCCTAGCGGCTATTTCGGCGGCCACGACCTCGATCGTGCTCTTCTTGGAATACGTCCCGGAAATGCTGCACACTTGGCTGGAAAACAGGCTCTCCGGCCAGAGCGTCGATGCAGCGCTTGAATCGACGTTCTTCAATTTTCACGACCAGTGGCGCGCCGCTCGCGGCTTCATGAATGATCGCGGCATGCTGCATTTCGATCTGCATGCCCGCAACGTGCTGACCGATGGCGACCAAGTCTTCGTAACCGACTTCGGCTTGGCTCTGTGCGCCGACTTCGACCTGTCCTCGTCCGAACGCGCGTTCTTCGAGGCTCATCGTCACTACGATCATGCGTACTTGGACTGGGTCGTCGCTAAGTGGCTGGCTTCCCTGCCAGCGCCGCTCTCTCCTGCGCTCACCGATCTTGCCGAGCGGGCGTCGCCCGCCGCGGTTGCCTTCGGAGACTTCTTCGAGGCCCTGTCGCAGAGGAGCCGGCGCACCCCGTATCCCGAAGCGGCGCTTGAGGCGGTGTTCACCACCTCCAGAGCGGCCGACTGACGCCGAGACGGGCGGCGCCGCTCAGGTCCCGCGCGGCTTGGCCCGCGCCGTCGGCGCGGCGTTGGCCGGGTCCTCCGGCCAGACGTGCTTGGGATAGCGCCCGCGCATGTCCGAGCGGACGTCCTTCCACGAGCCGCGCCAGAAGCCCGGCAGGTCCTTGGTCGTCTGGATCGGCCGATGCGCCGGCGACAGCAGCGACAGGGTCAGCGGCGCGCCGCCGACGCTTGGATGCTCGGCCAGGCCGAACACCTCCTGCACCCTCACGTCCACCCGCGGCCCGCCCTCGGCGGCGTAGTCGATGGCGAAGCTGTTGCCGGTCGGCGCCGTCCAGCGGGCCGGGGCGCTCGCCTCCAGCCTGCGCTGCTGGTCCCACGGAACCAGCGCCCGCACCGCCCCGTCCAGCACGTCCGGCTTCAGCGCCCCCAGCGAACGCACCCCCGCCAGCAGCGGCGTCAGCCAGTCGTCGAGCCGCTCCAGCAGCGCGCCGTCGCTGAGGTCCGGCCAGTCCTGGCCCTGGGCGCGCAGGAACCCGGCCCGTTCGCGGAACGAGCGCGCCGCCTCGCCCCAGGGCAGCTTGCCCAGGCCCTCGGCCCGCACCCGCCCGGCCAGCGCCGCGGCGATCAGCGCCGGATCGGGGTTCTCGTCGATCTCCTCGCGCACGGTCAGCTTGCCCAGCCGCGTCAGCCGCTTGGCCCGCAGCCGCCCGCCGCCGCTTTCGTCGAGCCGGTATTCAGTCTCCATCTGGTCCCTGAACGCGGCGACCAGCTCGCCCTCGTCCACCGGCGCGGCCAGCAGGATGCGGTCGCGCCGCTCGCCGCCGCCCATCTCGGCGATGGCCAGCCACTTCTCACGCGCCAGGGCGTCGGTCGGCTCCACGAACGCGCCGCGGCCGCTGACCAGCTGGAACTCGCCGCTGCCGCCCCGCGCCTTGGCCACCCGCTCGGGATAGGCGAAGGCCAGCAGCAGCCCGTCCTCCAGCGGCTCGCCCTTGCCCGGCTTTCCCGCCAGCCGGGCCCATCGCTCGGCCAGGGCGCGGGCGTCCCGCGCCCGCGCCGAGCGGTCCCGTCCCAGGCCCTCCAGCCGATGGCGCAGGTCGGCGTCGCGCCCGCCCAGGCCGCGCTCGGTGACCAGGGCGGCGATCTGCGCGGCCCGCTCGGCCTGCCCGCTCTCGCCCGCCTTCAGCACCATGTGCGCCAGCCGCGGGGCCAGCGGAAACTCGCTCAGCGCCTCGCCGTGCGCGGTCAGCACGCCGTCCTCGCCCAGCGCCTCCAGCCGCCGCAGCAGGGTCCGCGCCTCGTTGAAGGCCGCGGTCGGGGGCGGATCCAGGAACGCCAGTTCGCCCGGATCGCGCGCGCCCCAGCGCGCCAGGTCCAGCGCCAGCCCCGACAGGTCGGCGTCGAGGATCTCCGGATCGGCGAAGGCCGGCAGCGCCCGGGTCTCGGCCTCGTCCCACAGCCGGTAGGCGGCGCCCGGCTCGGTGCGCCCGGCCCGGCCGCGCCGCTGGTCGGCCGCCGCGCGGCTGACCCGCACCGTCGCCAGCCGGGTAAGCCCGCTGGCCGGATCGAAGCGCGGCACTCGGGCCAGGCCGGCGTCGATCACCACCCGCACGCCCTCGATGGTCAGGCTGGTCTCGGCGATCGAGGTCGCCAGCACCACCTTGCGCACGCCCGCCGGGGCCGGGCTGATCGCCGCGTCCTGCTGGGCCGGATCCAGCGCGCCGTATAACGGGGCGATCCGCACGTCGGGCCGCCGCACGCGCTCGGCCAGCCGTTCGGCGGTCCGCAGGATCTCGCCCTGCCCGGGCAGGAACACCAGGATGCTGCCGCTTTCCTCGGCCAGCGCCCGCTCCACGGCGCGGACCACGCGGTCCTCGAGCCGCAGCCGCTCGTCCCGGCCGAGATAGCGAGTATCCACAGGAAAGCTGCGCCCCTGGCTCTCGATCACCGGCGCCTGGTCGAGCAGCCGCCCGACCGCCGCCCCGTCCAGGGTCGCCGACATCACCAGGATGCGCAGGTCCTCGCGCAGCAGACCCTGCGCATCCCGCGCCAGGGCCAGTCCGAGATCGGCGTCCAGGCTGCGCTCGTGAAACTCGTCGAAGATCACCACGCCGACGCCGTCCAGGCTCGGATCGGCCAGGATCATGCGGCTGAACACGCCCTCGGTGACCACCTCGATGCGCGTGCGGGCCGAGACCTTCGACTGCATCCGAACCCGATAACCGACTGTTTCGCCGACCTTTTCACCCAGGGTCTTGGCCATGCGCTCGGCCGCCGCGCGCGCCGCCAGCCGCCGCGGCTCCAGCATCACGATCTTGCCGCGCTCCAGCCACGCGGCGTCCAGCAGCCGCAGGGGGACCAGCGTCGTCTTGCCCGCGCCAGGCGGGGCCACCAGCACCGCCGAGGTCCGCTCGTCCAGCGCCGCCAGCAGGGCGGGCAAAATTTCCTCTACCGGAAGCATGCGGTGATCTAGCTGCGCCTGCCCTCCAGGCCAAGACGGACGCTCATCCTTCGGGCGCCCGCTTTCGCGCAAACGCCAGCGACGGCTTGGCGCTTGACCGCAAGGTTACGAAGAGGCCACGTAACGCTCAATTAGACCGCGCGGCGGGGGCCGCACGGGTTTTCCTGGAGGAAATATGTGGCGAGTTAAATCGCTCGACGCGATTCTCGCGACCGCAGAGAAAAAGTCTCTGCACCGGTCGCTGGGCGCGTTTCAGCTTACCATGCTTGGCATCGGGGCCATCATCGGCACGGGGATCTTCGTTCTGACCGCCGAGGCGGCGCAGAAGGCCGGCCCCGGCATGATCGCCAGCTTCATGATTGCTGGCTTCGTCTGCGCGGTCGCCGCGCTCTGCTACGCCGAAATGTCGTCGATGGTCCCGGTTTCCGGGTCCGCCTACACCTACAGCTACGCCGTGATGGGCGAACTCCTGGCCTGGATGGTCGGCTGGGCGCTGATCCTCGAATACGCCGTCGCCGCTGGCGCGGTGTCGGTGGGCTGGTCCGGCTACGTGGTCGGCCTGATCGAGCACGCCTTGCACATCGATATCCCGAACGCGCTGGTGCTCGGGCCGATGGACGGCGGCATCGTCAACCTGCCGGCCGCCCTGATCGCCCTGGCGGTCACCGGCCTGCTGGTCATCGGCACCAAGGAATCGGCCACCGTCAACGCCATCCTGGTGGCCGTGAAGGTCTCGGCCCTGACCCTGTTCGTCTTCCTCGCCGTGCCGGTGATGAACATGGAGAACTTCCATCCTTTCGCCCCGCTCGGCATGGCGGGGATCTCGGCGGCCGCGGCCTCGATCTTCTTCGCCTATGTCGGCTTCGACGCGGTTTCGACCGCCGCCGAAGAAACCAAGAACCCGCAGCGCAACATGCCGATCGGCCTGATCGGCTCGCTCGGCATCTGCACCATCTTCTACATCCTGGTCGCCTCGGGCGTGATCGGCACCGTCGGCGCCCAGCCGCTGACCGGGCCGGACGGCGCCGGCCTGCGCCCCGGCAGCCCCGAGCTCACCGCCGCCTGTAAGGCCGCCGGCGACGCCGCGGTGGTCTGCTCGAAGGAAGCCCTGGCCTGGACCCTGCGCTCCATCGGCTGGCCGCAGGTCGGCAACCTGATCGGCCTCGCGGCCGGCCTGGCCCTGCCCTCGGTCATCCTGATGATGATGTTCGGCCAGACCCGGATCTTCTTCGTGATGAGCCGCGACGGCCTGCTTCCGGCGGTGCTGTCCAAGGTCCACCCGAAGTACCACACCCCGCACGTGATCACCGTGATCACCGGCGTGTTCGTGTCGCTGTTCGCCGCCTTCTTCCCGGTCGGCGTGCTGGCCGACATCTCGAACTCCGGCACGCTGTTCGCCTTCGCGATGGTGGCCATCGCGGTGCTCGTGCTGCGCCGGACCGACCCGCACCGCAAGCGCCCGTTCCGCGCGCCGGCGATCATGATCGTCGCGCCGCTGGCTGCGGTCGGCTGCGTCTATCTGTTCTTCAGCCTGTCGACCGAAACCAAGCTGCTGTTCCTCGGCTGGGCGCTGGTCGGCCTGGTGGTCTACTACCTCTACGGCTACCGCAAGAGCCACGTCGGTCGGGGCATCGTCGATGTTCCCGAATTGTCGCCCGACGCGCCTCCTGGTCCCGTCGCGCCGATGCCCGGCGCGCCGGCGCCTGGCGATCGCCAGCACTAGGTTGGAGAGGCCCGGGTTCGTCCCGGGCCTTTTCTTATGGCGCGACAGGCCCGATGTTAGGGCCATGAACGCCGAACCCGCCATCCGCGCCCTGATCGCGCCGGTCACCCCGCTGCAGCAGAACTGCACCATCGTCTGGTGCGCCAAGACGCTGAAGGCCGCCATCATCGATCCGGGCGGCGAGGTTCCGCGCCTGCTCGAAGCCCTGAAGGCCAATGGCCTGACGCTTGAGAAGATCTGGATCACCCACGGCCACCTGGACCATGCCGGCGGAACCGCCGCCCTGCAGGCCGCCACCGGCGCCGTGGTCGAAGGGCCGCACCCCGACGACGCCTTCTGGATCGACGAGATCACCGCCTCGGGCGCCAAGTGGGGGATGCCGGACGCCCGCTCCTTCACCCCCGACCGCTGGCTGGCGGACGGCGACACGGTGTCGCTGGGCGAGACCCAGTTCGAGGTCTTCCACTGCCCGGGGCACACCCCCGGCCATGTGGTGTTCTTCCACCGCCAGGCCCGCTTCGCCCAGGTCGGCGACGTGCTGTTCCAGGGCTCGGTCGGCCGCACCGACTTCCCGCGCGGCAACCATCAGCAGCTGATCGACTCGATCACCGGCAAGCTCTGGCCGCTGGGCGACGACGTCGCCTTCGTGCCCGGCCACGGCCCGATGTCGACCTTCGGCCAGGAACGCCGCACCAACCCGTTCGTCGCCGACGAGGTCCTGGCCGGCGCCTAATGCTTTCAGTCATGAAATCTGCGCGTTACGCGGGCGCGTGAATATGGCCCGGATGGAGACACGTACCGAACAGTCCGGGCCCGCCGGCGCCCGCATTCTGATGGTCGACGACGATCCGGGCATCCGCGACGTCGTGTCCGACTTCCTGGGCAAGCACGGCTACCAGGTCGAAACCGCCGGCGACGCCCGCGAGATGGAGCAGGCCCTGGACCGCGGCTCGGTCGACCTGATCGTGCTCGACGTCATGCTGCCGGGCGAGGACGGCCTGGCCATCTGTCGCCGCCTCGCGGTCGGCGAAGGCCCGCCGATCATCATGCTCTCGGCCATGGGCGAGGACACCGACCGCATCGTCGGACTGGAGCTCGGCGCCGACGACTACCTCTCCAAGCCCTGCAACCCGCGCGAACTGCTGGCCCGCGTCCGCGCCGTGCTGCGCCGCGCCGAACAGCGCGGCCAGGCCGCCAGCGCCAGCGCCGGCTGCGAGTTCGCCGGCTGGCGCTTCGACCTCGTCC
Organism: Phenylobacterium sp. 58.2.17; assembly: GCF_026411515.1. Classification (NCBI taxonomy): domain Bacteria; kingdom Pseudomonadati; phylum Pseudomonadota; class Alphaproteobacteria; order Caulobacterales; family Caulobacteraceae; genus Phenylobacterium; species Phenylobacterium sp. 58.2.17. The sequence continues at coordinate 50,534 of NZ_JAPMTQ010000025.1, forward strand.
GCCGCGAACTGCGCTCGCCGCAGGGCGTCGTCGTCAACCTGTCGTCCGGCGAGTTCTCGCTGCTGCGCACCTTCGTCGAGCGGCCGCAGCGGGTGCTGACCCGCGACCAGCTGCTGGAGTTCGCCCGCGGGCCCGATTCCGACGCCTTCGACCGCGCCATCGACGTTCAGATCAGCCGCCTGCGCCGCAAGCTGGACGACGGCGGCGGCGGCCAGGACCTGATCCGCACGATCCGCAACGAAGGCTACATGTTCACCGCCAAGGTGAAGCGCCTGTGACCGCGCCCTGGGCCGGGCGGCCGACCGCATCCCTGTTTGGTCAGCTGCTCGCCCTGATCGGGCTCAGCCTGGTCGCCGCCCAGGCGATCAGCCTGTTCCTGCTGTTCAACCTGCCGCCGCCGGCGCCGGACTTCTATCGGATCGGCGAGATCGTCCAGACGCTGCGCGGGTCGCCCCCCACCTTCACCGAGCGCCACCCGCTGGCCGTCACCATCGCCAAGACCCCGCCGCCCCTGGTCATGGACGGGCGGATGACGCCGAAGATCCGCGCCCAGATCGCCGCCGGCCTCGGCGTCCCGGTCGAGCGGGTGATGGTGGCCTCGACCTCGCGCTTCCCGTTCTCCGACCGCCGCGTGTTCCGCGTCATCCGCGACCGCATCGCGCGCGAGGGCGGCGAGGTCGAGGAGCACTTCCTGATCGCTCCGTTCAAGGTCGCCGTGCAGCAGCCCGACAGCCGCTGGAAGGTGCTCTCGCCCGAGCGCGGCATCGGCCTGGACGCCTGGCAGCAGCGGATCGTGCTGCTGTTCGTGCTCTCGGCCCTGGCCATGACCCCGGTGGCCTTCGTGTTCGCGCGCCGGCTCTCCGCGCCCATCCGGCTGTTCACCGACGCGGCCGAGCGGCTCGGCCGCGATCCGCGCGCCCCGCCGCTGTCGCTCAAGGGCTCGGCCGAGATCAGCGTCGCGGTGAAGGCGTTCAACGACATGCAGGAGCGCCTGCGCCGCTACGTCGAAGACCGCACCGCCATGGTCGGGGCCATCGCCCACGACCTGCGCACGCCTCTCACCCGCCTGCGCTTCCGCATCGAGAACGTGCCCGAGGACGTGCGCGTCAAGATGGCCGCCGACATCGACCAGATGGAGGAGATGATCTCCGCCGCCCTGACCTTCGTGCGCGACACCAGCCGCCCGGGCGAGCGGACGCTGCTGGAACTGTCGTCGCTGCTCGAAAGCGTCTGCGACGAGATGGCCGACACCGGCGCCGACACCCAGGTCGAGCTCGGCGAGAAGGTGGTGCTCGAGGGCGACCCGCTGGCCCTGCGGCGCCTGTTCGCCAACCTGCTGGAGAACGCCGTCAAGTTCGGCGGCCGCGCCCGCGCCCGCGTCTATCGCGACGGGGCCAGCGCCATCGTCGAGATCGAGGACGACGGCCCCGGCATCCCGCCCGAGGAGATCGAGCGGGTGTTCGAGCCCTTCTATCGGCGCGAGCCCTCGCGCAGCCGCCAGACCGGCGGCATCGGCCTCGGCTTGGCCGTGGTCCGCTCGGTGGCCCGCGGGCATGGCGGCGACGTGGTGCTGGAAAATCGCCCGAACGGCGGCCTCACCGCCAAGGTCCAGCTGCCGATCTGACCGCTCCGGAAAAATTTAACGCCGCCCCAACGGCGCGCGCCCGCGCCGCTATCCCCTGCCGGACCACGAACACCGTGTCCGGACAAAGCTTTGCGGTACGAAACGTCGCAGGGCTCAATCGCATTTTGCGCGCAACCTCCTTCGCCCTTGGCGAGTTTGCTTGACCGTAAGGACAGCGAGGCGTCGGCCGCCCTCCCCCCGACGGTCGATGCATAGAGGAGCCGCTCATGGATCTTGAACCCACCGCCAAGCCGAAATCCCGCCGCGGATTTGCAGCAATGAATCCCGAACGCCGCCGCGAGATCGCGCGCAAGGGCGGCGCCAGCGTGCCGGGCGAGAAACGCAGCTTCGCCAAGGACCGCGACCTGGCCGCCTCCGCTGGGCGCAAGGGCGGTGAGTCCTCGCGTGGCGGCGGCCGCAGCCGCGGCGACCGTCTCGAAAGCTGAAACGCCGAGGCGCCTGCCGACTCCAAGGTCGGTCAGGCCCTCAGCAGCGCCACTGCGAAGCTCGGGGCGGGACTTTCCCAGCTCCGCTCCAGCTTCCAGCCGGCCTCCGCGGCCAGGTCCGCAAACCCCTCCAGCGTGAACTTGTAGGAGTTCTCGGTGTGGATGGTCTCGCCGGCGGCGAAGCGGAACCTGCGCCCGGCCACGCTGACGACTTGGTCGCGCTCGCTGACCAGATGCATCTCGATCCGGCTCTGCTCGGCGTTCCACACCGCTTGGTGCCGGAACGCCGCCAGGTCGAAGTCCCCGCCAAGCTCGCGGTTGATCCGCGTCAGCAGATTTAGGTTGAAGGCCGCCGTCACGCCCTGGGCGTCGTCATAGGCCGCCGTCAGCGTCGCCTCGTCCTTGGCCAGGTCGATGCCGACCAGGAACCGCGCCTCCTCGCCCAGCAGCCGCCGCGCCCCTGACAGGAAGCCGACGACCTCTTCCGGGGTGAAGTTGCCGATGGTCGAGCCAGGGAAATAGCCGACCCGCGGATGGCCCGCCGTCTCCGGCAAAGCCAGCGCCTTGGTGAAGTCCTCGACCAGCGGCGCGACCGTCAGCTTCGGATAGTCCCGTCCGATCGCCGCGGCCGCGGCGTCCAGCGCCGAGGCGCTGATGTCGATCGGCGCATAGACCGCCAGCTGCGGCGCGGCGTCCAGCAGCAGCCGGGTCTTGGTGCTCGCCCCGCTGCCGAACTCGACCAGGCTGGCCCCGGCCGGAATCGCCGCGGCCATCTCACCCGCCGTCCGGCGCATCAGCGCCAGCTCGGTGCGGGTCGGATAGTACTCGGGCAGCTCGGTGATCGCCTCGAACAGCTCCGAGCCCGCCGCGTCGTAGAAGTACTTGGCCGGCAGCGCCTTCTGCGGCCGCGACAGCCCGGCCACCACGTCGCGTGCGAATTCGCTGTCCGCCGCCGCGCCGTCCGGCTGCGCGGGCCCGTCCCAGGCCAGCCGCACGCCGGAGAACATCCACCGCTGCTGCGGGTAGAAGAAGTTGCGGTAGCTGGCCCGCACATGCCCGGCCGGCGTCGCGCAGCAGCCGCCGCGCAGCACCATCTGGCCGATCATGAACTTGCCATTGTACTCGCCGACCGCCCCGCCCGCCGGACGGAAGCCGGGATAGGGGCCATAGGCGCTGCGGGTCCATTCCCAGACGTCGCCGAACATCTGGCGCAGGCCCGGGCCCGACCTCGCCGCCGCCGGTCCGAACTGCAACTGCTCGCGCATGTTGCCGACCGCCGCCAGCCCTTGGGCGGCGTGCTCCCATTCGGCCTCGGTCGGCAGCCTCGCCCCGGCCCAGGTCGCATAGGCGTCGGCCTCGTAGAAGCTGACATGGGTCACCGGCGCGTGCGGCGCGATCGCCCTGCGTCCCTGCAGGGTCATGGCCAACCAGCCGCGCTCGCCCTGCTCCCAGTAAAGCGGCGCCTCCCAGCCCTCGGCCTGGACCCGCGCCCAGCCCTCCGACAGCCAGAGCTCGGGCCGCCGATAGCCGCCGTCGGCCATGAAGGCCAGCCACTCGCCGTTGGTCACCAGCCGGTCGGCCAGCCGGTACGGCTCCAGATAGACTCTGTGCCGCGGCCCCTCGTTGTCGAAGGCGAAGCCCTCGCCGTCATGCCCGATCTCGACCACGCCGCCGTCGAAGGCCACCTCGCCCGCCGGTCCGGGATCGCGTCCGACCGGCAGAGCCGGCGCCGGCACATAGGCCGGCTTCAGCGGCGACTGCGCAAACAGGTGCAGCACGTCCATCAGGATCAGTTCCTGGTGCTGCTCCTCGTGCGCCAGCCCCAGTTCGACCAGTTCGGCCATGCCATCGGCCGGCGCGGCCAGCAGCCGCCCCATCGCCTCGTCGACATGCGCCCTATAGGCCAGCACCTGGGCCAGCGACGGGCGGGTCAGCAGGCCGCGCTGCGGGCGCGGCTGCCGCGGCCCCAGCGCCTCGTAGTACGAGTTGAACAGATAGCCGAAGGCCGGATCGAACACCCGGTAGCCCGGCAGGTGCGGGATCAGCAGGAAGGTCTCGAAGAACCAGGTCGTGTGCGCCAGGTGCCACTTCACCGGGCTCGCATCCGGCATCGACTGGGCGGCCTGGTCCTCGGCCGACAGGTGCGCGGTCAGCGCCAGGCTGGCGTCGCGGACCTTGCGGTAGGGATCGGTGGCGCTGCGGGGGGGGGGGGGGGGGGGGGGGGGGGGGGGGGGGGGGGGGGGGGGGGGGGGG
>NZ_JAPMTQ010000026.1:0-54090 GCF_026411515.1 Phenylobacterium sp. 58.2.17
CCGCCAGCCGCCAGCGCCCCGCCGGCGGCCAAGCCCGTACCGACCGCGGCCCCGGCGCCCAGCTGCGGGCCGCCGGCGACGATGCCATTGGCGATCCCGGGGCCGAAAATGCCGAGGCCGAGCAGCGAGAGCGCCGCCAGCACGATGGCCAGCGCCTCCTCGATGGTCGGCTGGGCGCCGCCGAAGCCGGCGGTGAATTCCGCAAACAAGGTCGAGCCGATGCCGACGATCACCGCCAGCACCAGGACCTTCACGCCCGAGGAGACGACATTGCCCAGCACCCGCTCGGCCAGGAAGGCGGTCTTGCCGAACAGGCCGAACGGGATGAGCACGAAGCCGCAGAGCGTCGTCAGCTTGAACTCGATCAGGGTGATGAAGAGCTGCACCGCGAGCACGAAGAAGCTCAGCAGCACGATCAGCCAGGCCAGCAGCAGGACGGCGATCTGGATGAAGTTCTCGAAGAAGGCGACATAGCCCATCAGGCCGGAGATCGATTCCAGGATGGGGCGGCCGGCGTCGAGGCCGACCTGGGCCACCCGGCCGGGCCGCAGCAGGTCGGCGGCGGTGAAGCCCGAACCCGAGGCCTTCAGGCCCAGACCCGCGAAGCTCTCGAAGACAATCTGGGCCAGGCCGTTCCAGTTGCCGATGATGTAGGCGAAGATCCCGACGAACAGGGTCTTCTTGACCAGGCGCGCGACGATGTCGTCGCCCTCGCCCCAGGTCCAGAAGAGCGCCGCCAAGGTCACGTCGATGACGATGAGGGTGGTGGCGATGAACGCCACCTCGCCGCCCAGCAGGCCAAAGCCGCTGTCGATGTAGGACGTGAAGACGCCCAGGAACCGGTCGATGACGCCTGTGCCGTCCATGGCCTATCGCCCCCTTGCGCCAGCGGGTGGGCCCAGGAACCGGCGGCGGCTCTCGCCCCAGGCCGCCAGGCAGGCGGCGTCGCCGGCGCCGGCCTCGCCCAGCGCCTGGCAACGGGTCAGCTCGGCCCGCAGCGGATCGACCGCCTGGGCCGGGCTTGGCGACGTCGGCGCGGCGGGCGGCGCGGGACGCTGGAGCCGCTGAAGGCCGGCCAGCGTCATCGCCAGGACCGCAAAGGCCAGGGCGCCGAAGCGCACGAACAGCGACAGGTCCGGGCTCATCGGTTGAACATCTTCGCATCGCCCGGCTGGTAGCCGGCGCCCGGCGTCAGGAACCGCCGCAGCTGCTCGCGCGCCTGGTCCTGGGCGGCCGCGCGCTGGGCCGCCTCGAGGTTTTGGGCGCGGCCCTGGGCGGCGAGCATGGCGGTCAGGTCGGCCAGTTGCTGCGATTGCAGGGCCAGCAGCTGGTTGCCGGCCTGGGCCGCCTGCAGCGCGCCCGACGCCGACTGGCTGGCGCCGACCAGCTGGGCCATCTGATCGCGCGCGCCCTCGATGTTGCCGACGACGCCGGCCTGAACCTTCAGAGCGTCCTCGAAACCGGCGACGCTGGTCCGCCAGCGCTCCCGGGCGCCGTCGACCAGGGCCTGGTCGGAGGCCTTGAGGTCGACGCCGCCGTACTGACCCTTGAACGCCTGCTCGATCTGCTGGACGTCATAGGCCAGCCGCTGGGCCTGGCCGAGCAGCGCCTGCGTGCGCTGGATCTGGGCCTGAAGCGTCTGCAGCGACGAGAACGGCAGGCTCGCCAGGTTCTTGGCCTGGTTGATCAGCGACTGCGCCTGGTTCTGCAGCGCAGTGATCTGGTTGTTGATCTGCTGCAGGGCGCGGGCGGCGGTGAGCACGTTCTGCGCATAGTTGGTGGGGTCGAAGACGATGGCCGCGCGGGCCGGCACGGTCTGTAGCGCCAGGGCGAGCACGCAGCCGCCGGCGAGCATCGCCCGGCGGGTGGAGACAGAGGTCATGAGGGGGACTCCAGGCTGAGGGTGGGCAAGAGACCGGCCGCCCAGCCGAGATCCCGCGCCCGCAGCCAGGCGGCGGCGAAGCCGTCCCGGCCGTGCTCGGCCAGGAGCTGGGTGATCGCGATCTGGTCGGATTTGGAGATGGCGGCGAAGGCCAGGGCGACCTCGCCAAGGCCGAGCTCGAACAGCCGGTTGCCAGGCCGCGACTGGCAGTAGTAGTCGCGCTTGGGCGTGGCGCGGCTGAGGATCTCGACCTGACGGTCGTTGAGCCCGAACCGGCGATAGATGGCGGCGATCTGCGGTTCGAGCGCGCGGTCGTTGGGCAGGAAGAGCCGCGTGGGACAGCTCTCGATGATCGCCGGCGCGATGGCGCTGGTCTCGATGTCGGCGAGCGACTGGGTGGCGAAGAGCACGCAGGCGTTCTTCTTGCGCAGGGTCTTGAGCCAGCCGCGCAGCTGGGCCGAGAAGCCGGGATCGTCGAGCACCAGCCAGCCCTCGTCGACGATGACCAGGGTCGGCCGGCCGTCCAGCCGGCCTTCGATGCGGTGGAAGAGATAGGTCAGCACGGCCGGCGCCGCGCCCGCTCCGATCAGGCCCTCGGTCTCGAAGGCCTGCACCGCGTCGTAGCCGACAAACTCCGCCTCGGCGTCAAGCAGCCGCCCGAACGGCCCGCCCATGCAGTAGGGGGCGAGCGCCCGCTTCAGATCCGCCGCCTGAAGCAGGACGGCCAGGCCGGTCAGGGTGCGTTCGCCCGCCGGCGCCGAGGCCAGCGAACCGAGCGCGGTCCAGAGATGCTCCTTGGCCTCGGGCGTCAGCGCGACGCCCTCGCGGGTCAGGATCGCCGCCAGCCAGTCCGCCGCCCAGGCGCGCTCGGCCAGGTCGTCGATGCGGCGCAGCGGCTGCAGGGCCACGCCCGGGGCCTGGGCGGCGTCAGCCCCCGCGCCGATCGCGCCGCCCAGGTCATGCCAGTCGCCGCCCATGGCCAGGGCCGCGGCGCGGATCGAGCCGCCGAAGTCGAAGGCGAAGATCTGGGCCTCGCCATAGCGCCGGAACGACATCGCCATCAGGGCCAGCAGCACCGACTTGCCGGCGCCGGTAGGGCCCACCACCAGGGTGTGGCCGACATCGCCGACATGGAGGCAGAACCGAAACGGCGTGGAGCCCTCGGTCTTGCCGTAGAACAGCGGCGGCGCGGCCAGATGCTCGTCCCGCTCCGGTCCCGCCCAGACCGCCGAGAGCGGGATCATGTGGGCCAGGTTGAGCGTCGAGATCGGGGGCTGGCGGACATTGGCGTAGACTTGGCCGGGCAGCGAGCCCAGCCAGGCCTCCACGGCGTTGACCCGTTCGGCGATCACCGTGAAGTCGCGGCCCTGGATGACCTTCTCGACCTGCCGCAGCTTCTCGGCGGCCTTGGCCGGATCGAGGTCCCAGACACTGACCGTGGCGGTGACGAAGGCCTGGCCGATCTGGTCCGAGCCCAGATCCTGCAGGGCCGCGTCGGCGTCGGCGGCCTTGTTGGCGGCGTCCGAGTCCAGCAGCGCCGAGGCCTCGTTGGTCATCACCTCCTTGAGGATGGCGGCGATCGACTTGCGCTTGGCGAACCACTGGCGCCGGATCTTGGCCAGCAGTCGGGCGGCGTCGGTCTTGTCGAGCATCAGCGCCCGGGTCGACCAGCGATAGCCGAAGGCCAGGCGATTGAGGTCGTCGAGCAGGCCCGGAAAGGTCGCGCTGGGAAAACCGATCACCGTCAGGGTGCGCAGATGATGCTCGCCCAATCGTGGCTCGAGCCCGCCGGTCAGCGGCTCGTCGGCGACCAGGACATCCAGATGCATAGGGGTCTCGGGGACCCGCACGGCGTGGCGGCGCGTCGAAACCGTCGAGTGCAGATAGGTCAGGGTCTCGGCGTCGCCCAGCCAGGCGACCTCAGGCACGAACCCCTCGATCAGCTGCAGCAGCCGGTCAGTTCGGTCGATGAAACCCTTGGTCTGCTCCCAGGCGTCGACGCCCTCGCCCGCCCGGCCTTCATAAAGCCAGCCCTCGGCCCGGGCGGCGCCCTCGACGGGCGGCAGCCAGAGGAGGGTCAGGAAGTAGCGGCTCTCGAAATGCGCCGCCTCTTCAGCGAACTGCTCGCGGCGCTCCACATCGACCAGGGCCGAGGCCGGATCGGGAAAGGCGCCTTGCGGGTAGTGCGCGGCGGGCAGGCGCTGGGCCTCGACAAAGATCGCCCAGCCCGAACCCAACCGGCGCAGCGCGTTGTTGAGACGATGGGTGACCGCGACCAGTTCGGCGGGCGTGGCGCTGTCGAGATCCGGGCCCCGGAAGCCCGCGGTGCGCTGCAGGGCGCCGTCCTTGTTGAGCACCACGCCTTCTGCGACCAGCGCGGCCCAGGGCAGCACGTCGGCCAGGAGCGGGGTAGCGTTGCGATAGAGGCCAAGCTTCATCATGGCGCCCTCACACCCGCAGGAAGGGCGGATAGCGCAGGTGGCGACGGGCCACCTCGACGAACTGGGCGTCGCGCTTGGCCGCCCAGACGGCGGCGGCGTGGCCGATGGCCCAGATCACCAGGCCGGCGATCCACAGCCGCAGGCCAAGGCCCATCGCCGCCGCCAGCGTGCCGTTGGCGATGGCCACCGCCCGCGGCGCCCCGCCCAGCAGGATCGGTTCGACGAGCGCCCGGTGGACCGGCGCCATGAAGCCGGGGATCGGCCCTTCCATCAGACCAGCGCCCCGCCGCCGAACGAGAAGAAGGAGAGGAAGAAGCTCGAGGCGGCGAAGGCGATGGAGAGGCCAAAGACGATCTGGATCAGCCGCCGGAACCCGCCAGAGGTGTCGCCGAAGGCCAGGGTCAAGCCGGTGACGATGATGATGATCACAGCGATGATCTTGGCGACCGGCCCCTCGATCGACTCCAGGATCGACTGCAGCGGCGCTTCCCAGGGCATCGACGAGCCCGCCGCATGGGCGGGAAGGGCGTAGAGCAGGCCCGCGGCGGTGAGGCCGATATGGCCCAGCCGGTCGAGCATCGTGCCGGCGCGAAGCCGACGCTTGAGGGGGATCATCACAGGTCTCCGCTGGAGATGAGGCGATAGTCGCCGTCGGAGCGCAGGCCCTCGACACAGGCGAGTTCGGACAGCCGTCGCTCCGGCCCGCGGCCGGTCAGGACGGCGACCAGGTCGACGGTCTCGGCGATCAGGGCGCGGGGCACGGTGACCACCGCCTCCTGGATCAGCTGCTCGAGCCGGCGCAGGGCGCCGAGCGCCGAGCCGGCGTGGATAGTGCCAACGCCGCCGGGATGACCGGTGCCCCAGGCCTTGAGCAGGTCGAGGGCTTCAGGCCCCCTCACCTCGCCGATCGGAATGCGGTCGGGGCGCAGGCGCAGTGACGAGCGGACCAGATCAGCCAGGCTGGCGACCCCGTCCTGAGTGCGCAGGGCCACCAGGTTGGGGGCGGCGCACTGCAGCTCGCGGGTGTCCTCGATCAGCACGACCCGGTCGCCGGTCTTGGCGACCTCGGCCAGCAAGGCGTTGACCAGGGTGGTCTTGCCGGTGGACGTACCGCCGGCGACCAGGATGTTGCGGCGCTCAAGGACCGCCTGGCGAAGGGCCTGCGCCTGGATCGACGTCATCACGCCGCTCTCGGCATAGGCCGCCAGAGTGAAGACCTGAGCGGCAGGCTTGCGGATGGCGAAGGCCGGCGCGGCGACCACCGGCGGGATCAGGCCCTCGAACCGCTCGCCGCTCGGGGGCAGCTCGGCGGAGACGCGAGGCCTTCCGGCATGGACCTCCACGCCGACATGGTGGGCGACCAGCCGGATGATCCGTTCGCCGTCGACGGCCGAGAGGACCTGGCCGGTGTCGACCAGCCCCTCACCGACCCGATCGACCCACAGCCGACCGTCGGGATTGAGCATCACCTCGACGACCGCGACATCCTCGAGCCAGCCCGCGATGGCCGGTCCCAGCGCCGTACGCAGCATCCGCGCGCCGCGCTGGGCCGCTTCGGAACGGAGGGAATGGATCGCCACGTCGGGGCCCCTTTGAGCCAGGCCGGCCAGGGCGCGGCCGGTCAACGGGGCTGATTAGAAGGGGCGGGAAATGGCCTGGAACAACAAGGAAATGGCAGTGTCGTAGCCTGGCGTGCAGCGACAGGCGGTCGACGGCGACCGCCCCGGCTGCACTCATTCCAGACCTTGCGTTATGAGCGCCTGCTACAAGTCAATCTGCAACGCTCGACCAGCGTGTCTCCGGTCAGAGGTCCGGCTCTACAGGGCGACTTTGATCCCGCGTCTTCGCCAAGGCCGCGCGAACGCCGTTGTTGTCGGACAGATCATGCGACAACGCATCAATTGACGCTGAGCGTACGTCGCGAGGCATCTCAGCCCTCCGACCCCGCCGTCGTTCAGCCATCTTTGCCGGTCGGGCCGCACCGTCACGCGCGGAAGTTGCGAATAGGCTGCGCTCAGGCCTAAGATCGCTTCAGAACTGACCCTCGGGAGGGGCCATGGCGAAGACGGTTGTGGCGGATCCTGACAACGGGAACGTCTCCAAGCTCCTGGAGCCGTATATTCAATCCGGTGCCATCAATTTCCTTCTCGGCTCAGGTGCCTCATTTCCCGCAATCGCGACGGCCGGCAACATCGAGGCTGAGATTGATGCTCTCCTCATGCTTGGCGATAACGAGGACGCAGACAAGAAGAGCTTCGCCTTCCTGGAAGCGATCAATGCCGTCAATCGCGACCTTCTGAGCGGCACGTCAGGCCCGGACGCGGTCGCGGTCCGAGAGAGCTATCAGCGCTTCATTCGGATTCTGGACGGCATCCTATTTGCCCGAAAGTCCCAGCTTCTGGCGCGTCAGGCCGTGGTGTTCACCACGAACTATGACCTTTTTCTGGAGACTGCGGGTGCCGCGACGCCAGGCCTCGTTGTGAACGATGGCTTCGATCGCTCGGCTCCGCTTTCGGTACCTGTCTTCGCGCCCGAGCGGTACTTTGATCGCATTTACCGGGCCAGCAGCCCACTAGGTCGCAGCACCGAGGTGCCAACGATCAATCTGGTCAAGCTCCACGGGTCGTTGTCCTGGCGACGCGCGGGCGACGAGCTCGTCGCTCGCGACAAGTTCCCGCCCCCACCGGCTGCGGGAGATCTGGATGATGAGCACCTTCGCTCCACGTACCTAAAGGATCATTTTCTGATCCTGCCCAACCTGCGCAAGTTCCATTCGACCCTGATGGATAGGGTGTACTACGATCTGCTCCGCCTGTTCTCTCGATGTCTCGAAGTAGACAACGCCGTTCTCTTGACGTTCGGCTTTTCCTTCGTCGACAAGCACATCTTGGACCTCACCCGGCGGTCGCTCCGCAACCCGACCGCCCAGTTGATCCTCGTGGCCTTCGACCCGACCGCAGCTGAGGGCTTCGCTACGACGTTTGCTGCTCACAGGAACGTCACGGTGATCGCGCCGTCGGCTGGGGCCACCATCGATTTCACCCGCCTCAACGACATCCTGGAGGCGGTCGTCCCCGACGCGAGCAAATGATCGCCCTTCCGGATCGTCTGCAGAAAGAGTCGGTTCTCCGGGTAGGTGCTGTTTCGGCAGTCACGGGACGCAAGGTCTTCGTGTCCGTCGACACCGACAAGAATCTGTCGGAGCTCTTCTATGACGGCGATGTCCTGCGAAATATCGCCGTGGGCAGCTATGTCGATATCCGCAAAGGCTTTCTCAGCCTCATCGGCCGGGTCGAGGGTGAAAACGCCCATATCGAGGGCGAGGATAGCGAGGACTGGGCGCCGCAACCTGGTCGGCGAACCTTGGCCATCTCGCTAGTGGGATTTCTCGACCGCGAAGGGCGCTTCTTCGGCGGCACCAAGGAACTGCCGCTCGTCGGCAACGAAGCTTTCCTTCTGACGAAGGAGAAGGTCCACCAGGTGCACTGCCTCGTCTCGCCGCCAAGCGTGGGGCTGGACGTCGCAAAATCTGAGTACGAGGGCTACGACATCGCCCTGCCGGTCGATGGCCTCATGAACAGTCACATCGCCATCTTCGGAAACACGGGCAGTGGAAAGTCCAACACGCTCGCGATGATCTACCAAGAGTTCATCGCCCAAATGCGGGCACGAAACTCCGAGGCGTTCGTTGAGAACTGCAAAATCCTGCTCTTTGATTTCAACAACGAGTTCACGCGGGACAACTGTCTAACAGCGCACAAGCAGGTCTACGAGCTAACCACCCGCAACGACAACGGCGCGCAGATCCCATTAGGGGCCGGCGGTCTCAGTGACATCGAGATCGTCAGTATCCTAGCGGACGCGACCGACAAGACCCAGAAGCCGTTCCTGAAGCGGACCCTCGTAAAGCAGGACCGAGCCATCGCCGCCAATTCGCCGACCAACTACGTGCGCGGCATTCTGCAACGTCAGATTAAGTCGATCCTGGTCATGTCAGATAAGCTCCGGATCGATCTCCTTCTCGACTATCTCCGACAGGTTCTACCTGACGAAGACGCGCTCGGAGCACCAATCAACCACATGGAGGGGCTGGAGTGGTTCAGCAACAGTGCTCAGTATCGCGTCAACGGAAATCTATGGATCAGGGATAACCAGGATCTGATCGATAACACCGTCCTCTATCAGACGGTTGGGCAGTTTAATCTGCCAGATGACGCCATCTCCAGCCTTATTATTTTCTGCTACATTCAGTTGATCGACGACGTCCTGGCGAGCCGAGCCCAAAACGAACACATCGCGCCGGCGATCAACAAGTTGAAGAGCAAGCAGGCCGATATCCGACGGGTGTTCTCTACCGCTCACGGCCAGGAGCTCTTCACCGAAAACGTCGTTGTGGTGGCACTGGGTAACGTCAACCTTGAGATGAAGAAGACCATTCCCTTGCTTCTGGCGAAGAAGGTTTATGAGGATCACAAGCGGATTGGCGGCACACGTTCGCTCAACATCATCATCGACGAAGCGCACAATATCCTGTCGCGCGATTCATTCCGAGAGTCGGAGAGCTGGAAGGATTATCGGCTCGAGACCTTCGAGGAAATTATCAAGGAAGGCCGGAAATTCGGTGTTTTCGTCACCATTTCGAGCCAGAGGCCGAGCGATATTTCGGCAACAATAACATCCCAGGCACACAACTATTTCATCCACCGGCTGATTAATGAGCGAGACCTGCAATCGATCGCGAGCGCCGTGTCCTATATTGACCGGTTGACTGAGGAATCAATCCCGACGTTACCGACCGGGACCTGCATTTTTAGCGGCGTGGCTGGACAGATGCCTCTAAAGCTCGCTATCCGGCCGTTGGAAAAGCAGCTCCAACCACGCAGCGACACCACCAAATTCCAGGACCTGGTGCCAGCTATTGGGGTGGATTGAAGGCCCGCACAGAGAACTGGGCTGCACATCGCGAGGGCCAACTCGGTGGCTCCTCCGCATCCTGAACCGCTCCAGATGTCCGCTATTGGCGCAGGTCGCCCTACCATCAAACGGCGCCCTCGTCGTCTGCAGCCGGTTGGGGCGCGACATCTTGCGCTAGCTCGCGGGCCAGACTCAGCCCCTTGGCCATGCGCCGGCCGAGCGCCTCGACGAAGCCCTCATATCGCTCGCGGCCCTTGGCCTGGGCGGCGGGCATGGCGGCATCCGGCAAGGACGGCGTGCTGGTCAGCCAGAAGCGCACGAACAGCGCCAGGGCCTCGTTGGAGATCTCGACATGATGCTCAAGCCGGTCGGCCTGCCGGCTCAGTCGGTCGAGGCGGCGCCCGATCGCCGCTTCCAGGCGCTCCGACCCGTCGGGTGAGAGGAACGAGGCCAGCGCCGTCTCGACCACCAGGGCCTGGGAGACACGCTTGCGGATGGCGTACTCGGCGAGCTGGCCTGCGAGCCTGGGCGGCAGCCGGAAGGTGTGCTTGCTGCGCATTCAGAGCTCCAGACCATCATCCGGATCGAGCGACGCCTGCCGGGCCAGGCCGCTCATCCGCTGCTGCAGGGCGCGCCGCCGCACCAGGTCGTCGTCGCCGGCCTGGTCCTCGAAACCGAACTCGGGCCGGCCGGGCGGCGGCGGAGCCACCTCCTCGTGCTGCGGCAGATCAGGCTCGCGGCGAAGGCCGGCGTTGGCGAGATCGGCCCTGACCCCGGCGCCGGCCTCGCTGGCCTCGACGCGGACCGAGGTCCAGTCGTCCGGTCGCCGGGCCGCGGGCGGCCGTGGGACGGGCGGCGGCAGGATGCGCTCGGCCAGGCGGCGGTCCTGATAGTAGCGCGCCTTCTTGGCCCGGATCGGATGGACGCCGGAGACCATGACGATCGCGTCGGCCGGCGGCAGTTGCATGACCTCGCCGGGCGTCAGCAGGGCCCGAGCGGTCTCGGCGCGCGACACCATCAGATGGCCGAGCCAGGGCGAGAGCCTATGCCCGGCATAGTTCTTCATCGCCCGCATCTCGGTGGCGGTGCCCAGCGCGTCGGAGACCCGCTTGGCCGTGCGCTCGTCATTGGTCGCGAAGCTCACCCGCACATGGCAGTTGTCGAGGATGGCGTTGTTAGCGCCGTAGGCCTTCTCGATCTGGTTCAGGGACTGGGCGATCAGGAAAGCCTTCAGGCCGTAACCGGCCATGAAGGCCAGCGCGCTCTCGAAGAAGTCGAGCCGGCCCAGCGCCGGAAATTCGTCGAGCATCAGGAGCACGCGGGGGCGGTCCCGATCCGGCGTCAGCGTCTCGGTCAGCCGCCGGCCGATCTGGTTGAGGATCAGCCGGATCAACGGCTTGGTGCGGCTGATGTCGGAGGGCGGCACGACCAGATAGAGGCTGCAGGGTCGGCCGGGCTCGACCAGGTCGGCGATCCGCCAGTCGCAGCGGGCTGTGACCTGCGCCACCACCGGATCGCGGTAGAGCCCCAGGAACGACATGGCGGTGCTCAGCACGCCGGACCGCTCGTTCTCGCTCTTGTTGAGCAGCTCGCGTGCCGCCGAGGCCACCACCGGATGGGGACCGGCCGAGCCCAGATGCGGCGCGCGCATCATGGCGCCGAGCGTCGCCTCGATCGGACGCCGCGGGTCGGAGAGGAAGGCGGCGACCCCGGCCAGGGTCTTGTCCGGTTCGGCGTAGAGGACGTGCAGGATCGCGCCGACCAGCAGCGAGTGGCTGGTCTTCTCCCAGTGATTGCGGCGGTCGAGCGAGCCTTCCGGATCGACCAGCACGTCGGCCACGTTCTGGACGTCGCGTACCTCCCATTCGCCCCGGCGAACCTCGAGCAACGGGTTGTAGGCGGCCGAGGCGGGATTGGTCGGATCAAACAGGAGCACCCGTCCCAACCGCGCGCGAAAGCCCGCGGTCAGCGTCCAGTTCTCCCCCTTGATGTCATGGACGATCACCGACCCCGGCCAGGTCAGCAGCGAGGGAACCACCAGGCCCACGCCCTTGCCCGACCGTGTGGGGGCGAAGCACAGCACATGCTCGGGTCCATCGTGGCGGAGGTAGGCGCGCCCGAGCTTGCCCAACATCACGCCGTCCGGCCCAAGCAGGCCCGCCGCCCTCACCTCGCTCCGGTCGGCCCATCGCGCCGAGCCGTAGGTGATCACGCGCCGCGCTTCACGGGCCCGCCAGACCGACAGCGCGATCGCCGCCACGAAGGCCAGCCCTCCGCCGGACGCCGCGATCGCCGCGCCGCGGGCGAAGACGTCGGGCGCATAGGCGTCATAGGCGAACCACCACCAAAAGAAGGCCGGCGGCGGATAGAGCGGATAGCCCTCAAGGATGAGCCAAGGTGGGCCGAGGCCAGCCTGGTGACCCAGCTGCGCGGCGGTCCACTGGGTCGCGCCCCAGGTGGTCGCCAGGACGATCCCCAAAACCAGCAGCACCTGGCCCCACAGGACCTTGGTCGTCGACATGGCGGGCCTCCTAGGCCCGCAAGCTGGCGGCCGGCGCCGGCGGTCCGCAAGGCGCCCGCAGCCCGGTCGCGGGAGACGGCGGTCGCGGCGTGCAGCGACAGGCGTTCGGCGGACCGCTAGACCCTGAACGGCTGAAGCTGGCCGGCCTCGTCCTGCACCAGCACCCGAACGTCCCGGTGCTCTGAGCGGGCGCGTTCCATGAGGCGAAGCGCCGCCTCCTCTGCGTCGACGCGGTAGTGAAAGTGGCCGAGCGTTCGGTCGTCGCCGATGAGGCTCCAGCCGCCGTCGGCGCGGACGATCTCAAGCTGGGTGGCGAACGCGGACATGGCACAATCTTTACGCATCAGCGCCCCTTCGCACCTCAACGGGGCGGAACTTCGCCCCCACGGGGGCGCCGGGGAGACGGCAGACCGGGCCTGCCGGCGAGGGCGCTGAAACGGCCGGCGCGTATCCCATAGGAGGAGCCGCGACCGACCGGCTCCCCGTCCATCGGGAGTGCCTCATGACCGATCGCAAACGTTTCGACTTTCAACGCCATCTGCCCAGCTGGCCCTTTGTGGGCGCGGCCGCCCTGCTGGTCGGCGGGGTCGCGGGCGCGGCCATCTATGCCGGCGTCTACAACATCGCCGCCGACGCCCCGCACACCAGGACCGTGTTCTGGATGACCGAAAGCCTGCGCGACCGATCCATCGCGGTCCGGGCCCGGAACATCACCCCGCCGCCAGATCTGGCGAGCCCCAAGCGGATCGCCTCCGGCGCCGGGCTCTACGCGGAAATGTGCAGCGGCTGCCACCTGGCGCCGGGCATGGAGAAGACCGAGATCAGCCAGGGCCTCTATCCGCAGGCGCCCGAGCTCGCCCGCGAGCTGACCCGCCCCCCTGCCGAGCAATTCTGGATGATCAAGCATGGGATCAAGATGACCGCCATGCCGGCCTGGGGCCGCACCCACAGCGATCCGCTGATCTGGGACCTGGTCGCCTTCATCCGGACCCTGCCGAAGATGTCGCCCGCCCAGTACGAGGCCGCGATCAAGAGCGCGCCGGCCGATCATGACACGATGATGCGCGAGATGCCCGGCATGGAGATGAAGATGCCGGGCGCAGTGACCGCTCCGGACGCGGAGGCCCGCCCGCACGGTCACTAGGGCGCGACGTCGATCACCGTCATCAGGCCGCCGCCGCCGTTCATCTCGACGTTGTTGTTCGTGGTGTGGTGGCCGATATGGCAGTGGATCAGCCACTTGCCGGGCTTCAGGGCCGTCCAGATCACGTCATAGCGCTGGCCCGGGCCGACATTGATGGTGTCGGCCTTGAAGCGCGCCGACGGCTGCAGGGTCTCGCCGTCTCTGGCGACGACCTCGAACGGTCCGCCGTGAATGTGCATCGGGTGGATGAAGCCGTTGTTGGAGCCGATGAAGCGCACCTTCAACGTCTCGCCCACGCGCATCTTGACCACCTCGGTGGACGGATAGGCCTTGCCGTTGATGGTGAAGTAATTGGGCTGGCCGCCGTCCATCGGCATGGCCGGATAGGTAAGCCCCTCGCGCTTCAGCCATTCCTGGATCTGCAGGGTGTACTCGTGGTCGGCCACGAGCGCCGGGTCGGGCTTGGCCGGATCGATGATGATCGCGCCGTAGAGCCCCAGCGCCTGCTGGCGGTCGACATGGTCGTGGGAATGATAGAGGTAGGTGCCGGACTGCACGACCTTGAAGGCGTAGCGATAGACCTCGCCGTTCTCGATCGGCGCCTGGGTGATGTGCGCGGGCCCATCCATGACGTTGGGCAGGATCAGGCCGTGCCAGTGGACGGTGGTGCTTTCGGGCAAGCGATTGATGACGTCGATCCGGACCTGGTCGCCCTCCTTGAAGCGCAGGGTCGGGCCCGGCAGCTGGCCGTTGAAGCCATAGGCGTCGACATGGATGCCCGGCAGGATCGTCCAACGGAACACCGAGGCGGTCAGGGTGAAGACCTTCACGCCGTTTTCGATCCGCGGCTGTAGCTCGCGGCCGCCGCGGGCCTCCAGATCGTAGCGCGCCGTCACCTGCCGCGGATCGACGGCGGCCATATCGATCATCGCCTCGGCCGGGGTGTCGCGATCCATGATCATGCCCGGGGGCATGATCGCGCCCCCGACCTGTTTGGCCGACAGCGACAGGTTCACCCAGTTGGCCGGGGCGATCATGCCGATGGCTAGGGCCAGAAGGGAGACCCCGCCGACGGCGGCCAGTTGCGGCCGGGTCACGTCGGAAGCCATGGCTTGTCCGCCATGACCGGCATGGTCGGCCTTCATCGCGGCCGCACGCTTTCGAGTCGTCTTGGGCGAAGCGCCATGACCGGCGTGCTCGCCCCCGGACTTGGGATCGGGCTTGGCCGCGAACTTCGATCCGGGCCGCCGGTCCGTCATCAGCCCGTGCTTGAGCGCCCGCTTCACCAGCCAGACATTCCAGGGATAGGCCATGGCGAAGCCGGCGATGACCCCGATCGACATCACGCCCCAGAACAGGAGTTCGGTCGGGACCATGGCGCGCATGTCGCGCCCCATCATCAGGAAACTCATCACAGGGGCCATGCCCGCCATCATGAAGTTCATGCTGATGAACTCCGGCAGGAAGCTCCGGCGGACATTCTCCCAATAGGTCCCGCCCATCATCGACTTCATGAACAGCGCCTGGAAGACGAACAGGCCGAACGCGAAGCCGGCCAGGTATTCGATGATCAGGTCGAGCCACATCGGCAGGCCGAGCGCCGCGGTGATCGCCGCGGCCAGGATGATGCCGGTGGCGTCGCCGGCCACGCAGTGGATGGTGGAGCCCACGCCCTGCTTCCACAGCGGCTGGATGAACCGCTCGTGTTCGCCCGGGCGGGGCTCCTTGTCGGCCAGCACATAGAGCAGCAGCCCGATCGGCCCCATGTAGAGGGTGACCAGGATGAAGCCCCACTTCATCACCACGGGCTCGGGATTGTTCCGGTACTGGTCGATCCCGACGTAGAGCGTCGAGGCCGCCGCCAGGGCGAACCAGACGGCTAGGAAGTAGTCGATCGGCTGCAGGAACATTTCGTCATCTCCACGCGGTGAGAGATCGGCAGGAGGTCCTTAGTGCGCCGCGGAGGCCGCGCGCGACGACCAGTGGGCATGGGTGATCCGCCAGCCCTGCGGCGTCCTCGTCAGGATCATGGTCTCGGTGGTGATCCGGTCGATCGCCTTGCCGTCGGCCATGCCCTTGAGACGCCCTTCGCTGGCGACCCAGGCCAGATCGACGTGCGCCCCGCCCGTCCGGCGCTCGACGGTCGCGCTGGCCGTCTTCAGGAAGGCCGCGTCACGCGCCAGATGACCGGAGGCGTAGTCGGCCTTGGAGCGCTCAACCCCGCCCGCCTCGTAGATCACGGCCGTGTCGGCCATCAGGCTGGCCGCCTTGGCGGCGTCCCCGGCCTTCAGCGCCGCGTGGAACGCATCGACGACCTGGGCCGCTTCGGCCGCCGCGCCGGTGAGCGCCGAGGCGGACGCTTCGGCGGCGTGGGGAGCGTCAGGATGAGCGCTGGCCAGTGCCGGAAGCGCGTTGAAGGCGATCGCGGCAAGGCCGGCCGCAAGGAACCGTAGGCGCTGGGTCATAGGGGTTTCCTCTTCTTTTCACGATGAAGCGACGTCTCCGGGCCAGTTGTTCCAGCCGGTCCCGGGACCTGGGGAAGGCCGGCCCAAACGGCGCGGCCCGATTTGGAGGCGGACGGGTCATCCCTTCGAAGGCCGCATGTCGTCGCCCAGCTGGGCGGCCAGGATCTTGCGGGCGCGATAGACCCGGGTCTCGATGGTCTTGGTGGAAAGACCCAGGATCTCGCCGGCCTCCTGCTGCGAATAGCCTTCAAACGCGGTCAGCAGCAGCGGCGCCTTCAGGCTGTCGGAAAGCTTGGCGACGGCCTTGCCGAGGCGGCGGGCCCGCTGGTCGAGGATGACCAGATCGTCGGCGGCCGTGGCCGGATCGAACGCCTCCATCGCCGGGCTGTCCTCAAGGCTCTGGACGCCGAAGATCATGCGCCGCACAGCCATGCGCCGACCGCGGTCGCGCGCCTTGTTGATGGCGATGGTCCGCAGCCAGGCGCCGAACGAGCGCTCAGGGTCATAGCGACGCAGCGCGCCCCACGCGGCGATGAACGCCTCGTGGACCGCCTCATAGGCCTCGTCGGCGTCGCCGGTGTAGCGACGCAGCAGCCGGTAA
The DNA here is from genome assembly GCF_026411515.1 of Phenylobacterium sp. 58.2.17. NCBI lineage: Bacteria > Pseudomonadati > Pseudomonadota > Alphaproteobacteria > Caulobacterales > Caulobacteraceae > Phenylobacterium > Phenylobacterium sp. 58.2.17. The sequence continues at coordinate 15,969 of NZ_JAPMTQ010000026.1, forward strand.
AGGCTCTCCTTGTGGCGTCGGACGAGGAGATTGAAGGCTTGATCGTCGCCCGCCGCAGCCAACCGGGCGAGCGTCGTGTCCGACGCCTCGGCGTCCAGTTTCACTGGGCCTGTTCAGTCAGCGACTTGACGATGATCGCATCGAACACCGCCGCCTGCTGGGGCGTCAGCACCTCCCGCATGGCCAGCGTGTGGACGATGGTTTCCTTCTGGAGCTCCCCCATCGCCACGTGAGACCGTTCGATGGCGGCCTGGACCTGCGGGGTATAGGCGTGACGCTCCTGGAAGGCCTGAGCCAGTTCGGCGTTGGCCGCGCGCATCTCGGCCTGCAAGAGCCGCCGGCGCGCGGCGTGGTCGCGTTCGATGCCTTCGATCTGCCGGTCCTGCTCGGCGGTCAGGCGCAGCTTGTGGTGCATCAGGTCATGCAACGGCTGCGGCGGCTGCATCCGACGGAGCACGTACTGCGATCCGCCCCAGGCCCCCAGCCCCGCGCCAAGGATCGCGAGGACCAGGGTGATGATCATGGCGCGCATCAGGCTCATTGAACGCCCTCCAGCAGGGTGGAGGGCGCCAGGCTCGAAGCGCTGAAGAAGGCGCCCAGCGGCTCAGGCTTGGCGAGGTTCAACGCCAACGCGCCGCCAGTGGTCACCCCGACCACCATGGCCAGGCAGAGCGAGGCCATCTGCATGGGCGCCAACGTGCGCAAGGTCTGGGCGTCTCGCCGCCGGCGCTCAATGCCGCGCGCGATCTCCCCGTCCAGCAGATCCAAGGGGTGGTCGGTCGGCGCAGTCGCCAGCCTGGCGACCAACGCGTCGAATTGATCGCTCATGTCCAAGTCCTCCAACTTCGGTCTCATCAGGAGTACGCGCGCCGAACCGCGCACCCCGCGCGTCCGGCGCGCAGGCGATCGGCACGTGCGCCCGGAGGGCCACGCGAGACGGGAGGAAGGATGCGAGCCGGCCGGGCGGTGGGCGCGCCACGGCCGGCCCGCGGGTCCAAAGAACGCGGACCCTTGGAATGGCGCGGGCCTAGCTGGCCGGCGCGATGGCGATCACCTCGGGCGTGGCCCCAGGTTTGACCGTGAAGGTCACCTTCTGGCCGACCTTGACGGTCTTCAGGAGGCTGGGATCGGCCTTGAACGCCATGGTCATGGCCGGCCATTTCAAGGCCGCGATCGGCCCATGCTGCAGGGTCACCGACCCGGCCTTCAGATCGAGGGCCTTGATCACGCCCGCGCCCTGGGCGCCGGCCGGCGCCTTCATGTCCATCCCGGCCATCGCGCCCATGTCGTGCTGCTGGGCCAAGGCCGGGCCGCCGATGGCCAGGACGGCGGCCGTTGCGAGAAGGATCTTCATCGAGGTCTCCTAGATCTCTTGCGGAGGCGGACCCAGCGGATCCGCCGCGCCCCATAGAGAGTACGCGCCAGCGCTGGGACGGCCCTCGCAGCCGAGTTGCGGCGCCGTCGCCCTGTCGTGTCTCGCGGCCGGCAAGGGGCGAGCGCCGCTCCGGACGTATCCCTGTTAGACGGGCCGCTTCAGGCGCGTCCGGCCGATATCGACCTGGAGGGCGCTATGGCTGGAAGACGTCACATTTTGCATTGGTGGGGCGCCTGGGCGGTGATCGCCGCCGCCGCCGCGCTGCTGGTCACCCTTGTCATCCTGTCGGGCTTCCCGCCGCCCCGGTATCGGGCCGAAAACGGGATGGTCACGGTCTCCGACAGCCACCGCCATCCGCCCCCGATCCCTGCCCCGCCGGGCCATTACTGATGGATGGCGCGGCCGCCCTCGATATCGGGCGGGCCGCGATCTGGCTGACGGTCGAACTCTCCGCCCCGGTGCTGATCGCGGGGCTGGTGGTCGGCGTCGTGGTGGGGCTGCTGCAGGCGCTCACCCAGATCCAGGAACAGACCCTGGTCTATGCGCCCAAGATCGTCGCGATCTTCATCGCGCTGATCCTGTTCCTGCCGATGATGGCCGCTCTGATGAAGGCGTTCATGGACAAGATCGCCGCCCTCATCGCGGCGATGTAGCCGGCTACATCTGCGCCGACACCGGCGCGATCATGCCCAGGATGCTGACCAGCACCAGGACGCCGATCGCCAGGAGGGTCTCGACGAGGACGCTGCGACGCAGGGTCGCCGTCGCCGGCGCGCTGTCCTCGCCATCGGCCAGGGCGAAACCGAGGCCCGGGGTGTGACGGAAGCGGTTGGCCGCCGCCAGCAGCAGCATGAGGCCAAAGAGCACGATCTTGATGAGCAGCAGGACGCCGTAAGGCGTGGCGAGGATCTGATCCACCGGCCGCAGCCCGACCAGAAACCAGCTGTTGACCAGACCGCTGGCCAGCAGGGCCGCGACCACCAGGCTGCCGACGCCGGAGAAATTCTCAAGCGCCCGGTGAAGCGCGGCGAGCGCCTCGGCCGAAGCGCCGCGCCGGGCGCGCCACAGCAGCACGGCCAGCGCCACGAGCGCGCCCAACCAGACCCCGGCGGCGAGCAGGTGGATGATGTCGCTGATCGCATGCGCGATCCCCGCCGCGCCTTCCTCGACCGCGCCATGGCCGGTCCAGGTGAAGCTCGCCAGGATCAAAGCGCCCGCCCCGACCGAGATCAGCCACAGCGGCAGACGCGGCGCGAGCCACAGGCTGGCCGTAAGCGCGAGGACGGCCAGGACCAGACGCGCCGCCGTGGCGTATCCGAAGGCCGTGCCGGTCAGGACCATGCGCAGCGCTTCGGGGTTGGTCGCCATCGCCGGGTCGCCGGCCATCACGGCCGTCTGGCCAAGCAGCGAGGCCAACGCCCCGAGCAGCAGGGCCGCACTGCTCCAGCGCAGGAGGCCGCGACCCCAGGTCAGCATTGCGTCTCCCGATCGCGCCGCTTCGCCCAGGGCGTAGAGGAAGAACAGCGGCGCCCCGAACAGCGCCACCGCGGCGGCGAACTGGACGAAGCGAACGGTCGCGACCAGGAGGTCCATCGGTCAGCGCACCGTGAAGGTGAAGTCGCCCTGCATCCGGTGGGAGTCGGCGGTCACCGCGTGCCAGGCCACCTTGTAGGCGCCCTTGGCCAGCGGCTTGGCCGGGACGCCGACCATGCTCATGCCGTCCTTGCCGACGGTTGTCTTGACCGCGACCTTGGCGCCGTCGGCGCTGGTGAGGTCGAAGCCCGAAAACCCGGCGACCATCTTCTCGTTGAACTGGAGGACGATCTGGCGCGGCGGCGCCACCGTGGCGTTCGCCGCAGGCTCAGCCGACGTCAACTTGGCATGGGCGTAGGCCGGTCCGGCGACCGCCAGGGCGAGCGCACCGAGCATGCCGGCGAGCGAAACAAACTTGCGCATTCCTACTTCTCCGCTGAGCGGTATCCGACCGCTTACGTTGGGATACGCGACGGCGAAGTTTCAGCCCTCACGAAAGTCGCCGCGTCACGGCCGCACAGGGTAGGATCGCGCCGGCCGCAGTCGGGCTCGCATCGGCGCCGCGCCCCCGCGGCGACCTTTGCCGAGGGTCAGGCGTTGTTTGGCGCGTATTCCTCTAGAGCGCGCCAGCCAGGCTCGCACGCCGCCACCGTATGGGGCCCGCCATGAGAGATTTCGACCGTCGGCAGCTGCTGCGGAGAGGCTCCTTGATCGGGAGCGGCCTGGCGCTCGGGGCGCTGTTTCCGAGCTGGGCGCAGAGCGCCACGGCCGGTGTGACCCCGGCGACGCCGACTCTGACCGGTCCCAACATCGACCTGACCATCGCCCATTCGCGGCTGAGCGTGGATGGCCGCGCCGGTCACGCCGTCACCATCAACGGCACGGTCCCAGGTCCGCTCCTGCGTCTGAAGGAGGGCCAGAACGTCCGCCTGTCGGTGAAGAACACGCTGAGCGAGGAGACCTCGATCCACTGGCACGGCCTGCTGGTGCCCTTCCAGATGGACGGGGTGCCGGGCGTCAGCTTCCCCGGCATCAAGCCTGGCGAGACCTTCGTCTATGAGTTCCCGATCATTCAGTCGGGCACCTACTGGTATCACAGCCATTCGGGCCTTCAGGAAGCTGAAGGCCACTACGGCCCGATCATCATCGATCCCAAGGACGCCGATCCAGTCGCCTATAACCGCGAGCATGTGGTGGTGCTCTCGGACTTCAGCTTCATGCATCCCCACCTGATCTTCAAACGGATGAAGCAGCAGAGCGGGGTCTTCAACTACCAGAAGCAGACCGTGGCCAGCCTGCTCGCCGGCAAGGACCAGACCCTTCAGGAGCGCATCGACTGGGCCAAGATGCGCATGGATCCGACCGACATCTCCGACGTCACCGGGGCGGCGCTGACATTCCTGATCAACGGCCATGGTCCGCAGGACAACTGGACCGCCCTCTTCAATCCCGGCGAGCGCGTGCGGCTGCGGTTCGTCAACGCCGCCGCCCAGATGGTCTTCAATGTCCGCATCCCGGGCCTGAAGCTCACCATCGTAGCGGCCGATGGACAGAACGTGCGGCCCGTCGAGGTCGACGAATTCCAGATCGGCAACGCCGAGACTTATGACGTCATCGTTCAGCCGACGCAGGACCAGGCCTTCACCCTGGTCGCCGAGGCCGTCGACCGATCGGGCATGGGCCGCGCCACCCTCGCCCCGCGCGCGGGCATGACCGCTCCGGTTCCGCCGCTCCGGGAACGCCCCCTGGCGACGATGAAGGACATGGGGATGGACATGGGCGCCATGAACATGGGCGGCGGCGACATGGCCGGCATGGCCGGTATGGATCACGGCGCGATGGCGGGCATGAAGGACGCGCCGGCGCCCGGCATGGCCCCGCCCAAGGCCCGTGGATCGGACGCCATGGGCGACATGGGCGGCATGAAGATGTCGATGCGCGATCCCCAGAACGCGCCGGGCGTGAAGATGGGCCCGGGCGTGCAGACCATCGCGCCGATGCCGATGGACCGCACCGGCGAACCCGGCCAGGGCCTCGAAAGCGTCGGCCACCGGGTGCTGGTCTACAAGGACCTGGTGGCGCTGGAGCCAAACCCCGACCGCCGCACCCCGACCCGGGCCCTGGACATCCATCTGACCGGCAACATGGAACGGTTCATGTGGGGGTTCGACGGCAAGCGGTTCAGCGAGAAGCCCGAGCCCTACAGTTTCACCACGGGCGAGCGGGTCCGGGTGACGCTGATCAACGACACCATGATGACCCACCCGATCCACCTGCACGGGCACTTCTTCGAACTGACCCACGGGCCGGCGGGCTTCGCGCCCCGCAAGCACACGGTCAACGTTCTGCCGGGGGGAAAGGTCAGCTGGGACATCACCGCGGAGGCCGGCGACTGGGCCTTCCACTGCCACATGCTCTACCACATGCACGGCGGCATGTTCCAAGTGTTCGCCGTGCGGCCTCTCGAAGGAGCCGCCGCATGACCCGGCTCGCGCTCCTCGCCCTGATCCCGTTCGCCATCGCCGCGCCCGCGGCCGCGCAGGAGATGGGCCCCATGCCCGGCATGACCATGCCGGCGCCGAAAGCCAAGCCTCCGGCCAAGCCGGCCGCCAAGCCCGCCCCGGCCAGGAAGCGCCCCGCGACCAAGCCGCCCACGGCCGCGCCCAGCGATCCCCATGCCGGCCACGACATGTCCACGATGCCGGGCATGACGCCGCCCGCCTCGCCGGCGCCCGAGGGGGCCATGGCCGACATGCCCGGGATGACGGGCCCGCAGACGCCCACGGCGGGACACGACATGGCCGCCATGCCGGGTATGACCGCGCCGGAGATTCCCAAATCGCCGCCTCCGCCGCCGCCCAAGGACCACGCCGCCGATCGGGTCTTCGATCCGGCCGCGATGACCGCGGCGCGCGACACCCTGCGCCAGGAGCACGGCGGGGCCAGGGTCTCCCAGGTGTTCGCACGCCTGGCGGAATACCGGACGCAAGGCGGCGGCGGCTATCGGTGGGATGGCGAGGCCTGGTTCGGCGGCGACATCAACCGGTTCGTGCTCAAGAGCGAAGGCGAAGGCACGCGCCGCGAAGGGGTCGAAGGCGCCGAGCTGCAGGCCGTCTATTCCCGCGCGATCAGCCCATACTTCGACATCCAGGCCGGCGTGCGCCAGGATTTCAAACCCAAGTCGAGAACCTATGCGGCGGTGGGCTTTGAAGGCCTCGCGCCCTACTGGTTCGACGTCGAAGGCGCTCTCTTCCTGTCCAACAAGGGCGAACTGCTCGGCAGGCTCGAGGGAACATACGACCTTCGGCTGACCCAAAGGCTCATCCTCCAGCCGCGCGCCGAACTGAGCGTCTCGGCGCAGGACACCGCCGAGACGGCGACCGGCTCGGGTCTCTCGAACGCCGAGCTGGGATTGCGGCTGCGCTACGAGGTCCGTCGCGAGTTCGCGCCCTATATCGGGATCTCCTACGAGCGGAAGTTCGGCGGCACCGCCGACTATGCGCGGGCGGCCGGCGACGGCGCCGAAACCACGAGCTTCGTGGTCGGCGTACGAGCCTGGTTCTAGACGCAGGGGGTAAGGCCGGAACACCGCGCGCCCCGGCCCCTGAAGCCTACTGCTTCTGGAGGGCGGTGATCTCGCCGCCGCCCTCGACCAGCTTCAGATCAAAGGCCACCTTGTCGCCGACCTTCACGGTGTCGAGCAGGCTGGGCGGCGTAGCCTTGAAGGCCATGGTCATCGCCGGCCATTTCGCTTCAGCGATCGGGCCGTGGTCCAGGGTGATCGTCCCGGCGGTCTTGTCGATGGCGGTCACCACGCCCGCGCCCTTGGCAGTCGCCGCCGCGCCCATGTCCATCTTCGCCATCTCTTCGGGCGTCATGCCGTCGGCCTTAGGCGTCTCGGGGGTGGCCGCGACCGGAACCGCGTCGGTGGGCGGTGGCGTCGCCTCAGGCTTTTGCCCGCAGGCCGCCAGAGTGAGGGCGAGCGCGAGCGCGCCGGCCGTGGCGTAGGGAAGAGCTCTCATGGGGATCTCCTTTGGATCTGAGAGGCTGGGGTGTCGTCGGTTGCGCCGCCGCGCCGTCGGCGTAGCAGCAGGAAGGCGGCGGGGATCACGAACATCGACAGCAGCGGCGCGGTGAGCATGCCGCCGATCATCGGGGCGGCGATCCGGCTCATGACCTCCGAGCCGGCGCCGTGGCCCAGCAGGATCGGCAGCAGGCCAGCCAGGATCACCGCCACGGTCATGGCCTTGGGGCGGACCCGCAGCAGGGCGCCCTCGCGCACGGCCTCGCCGACCTGCGCCGCCGAGGGATCGGCCCCGCGATCCGCCAGCGCGCTGCGCAGATAGATCAGCATCACCACGCCGAACTCAGCAGCGACGCCGGCCAGGGCGATGAGGCCGACGCCGGTGGCGACCGACTGGTGGTAGCCCAGCAGATAAAGGGTCCAGATCGCCCCGGTCAGCGCGAACGGCAGGGTGGCCATGATCAGCGCCGCCTCGTCGAGGCGGCGGAAGATCACATAGAGCAGCACGAAGATGATCGCGAGCGTCGCCGGCACCACCAGCTTCAGCCGCGCCACGGCCCGCTGCAGGTATTCGAACTGACCCGAATAGGCGACCGAGACGCCCGGCGAGAGCTTCACCTCCTTGGCGACCGCCTTCCGGAGGTCGCCCACCACCGAGGCGAGGTCGCGGCCGCGCACGTCGACATAGACCCAGGTCGAGGGGCGGCCATTCTCGGTCTTCAGCATCGGGGGGCCGTCCGCGATCTCGATCTTGGCGACGGTCCCCAAGGTGATCTGTTGTCCGGCCGGCGTGAGGATCGGCAGCGTCCGCAACCCCTCCAGACTGTCCCGCAGCTCTCGCGGGTAGCGGACATTGATCGGATAGCGCGCCAGCCCCTCGACCGTCTGGCCGATGGTCTCGCCGCCGATGGCCCCGGCCACGATCTGCTGCACGTCGGCGATGTTGAGGCCAAAGCGCGCGGCGGCGGCGCGGTCGATGTCGATGTCCACATAGCGCCCGCCCGTCAGGCGCTCGGCCAAGGCCGAACTGACGCCCGGGACCGTCCTGGCGACGGTCTCGACGTCATGGGCGATGCGGTCGAGTTCCTTGAGGTCAGCGCCCGACACCTTCACCCCGATCGGGCTCTTGATGCCGGTGGCCAGCATGTCGATGCGGTTGCGGATCGGCGGAACCCAGACATTGGTGAGGCCGGGAACCTTCACGGCGCGGTCCAGCTCCTCAACCAGCCTGTCAGGCGTCATGCCCGGCCGCCACTGGTCGCGGGGTTTGAACTGGATGGTGGTCTCGAACATCTCCAGCGGCGCGGGGTCGGTGGCGCTCTCGGCGCGACCGGCCTTGCCGAACACGCTCGCCACCTCCGGCACGGTCTTGATCATCCTGTCGGTCTGCTGAAGCAGCTCACCGGCTTTCTGAGCCGACAGTCCCGGCAGGGCCGAGGGCATGTAGAGCAGGTCGCCCTCGTCGATCTGCGGCATGAACTCGCCGCCGAGCTGGCTGAGCGGCCAGGCGGTGGTGGCGAAGGCCAGCACGGCGATGACCAGGGTGGTCCTTGGCTTGCGCATCACCCAGTCGAGCGCCGGCCGATAGGCCGCGGTCAGCCCCCGGTTCAGCAGGTTGGCGTCCTCGGCCGGGATGCGGCCGCGGATCAGCCACCCCATCAGCACCGGGACCAGGGTCACCGAGAGGATCGCCGCCCCAGCCATGGCGTAGGTCTTGGTGAAGGCCAGCGGCGAGAACAGCCGGCCTTCCTGCCCCTGCAGGGAGAACACCGGCACGAAGCTCAGCGTGATGATGACCAGGCTGAAGAACAGCGCCGGCCCCACCTCGACGGCGGCGTCGGTGATCACCTTCCAGCGGGTCTCGCCGGTGAGGCGCTCGCCGGGATGGTCGTGCTCCCAGCGCTCGATCTTCTTGTGGGCGTTCTCGATCATCACCACGGCGGCGTCGACCATCGCCCCGATGGCGATGGCGATGCCGCCGAGCGACATGATGTTGGCGTTGACCCCCTGCATGCGCATCACCAGCAGGGCGAACAGCACCCCCAGCGGCAGGGTCAGGATGGCCACGAGGGCCGAGCGCGCGTGCCAGAGGAACAGCCCGCAGACCAGGGCGACGACGATGAACTCCTCGATCAGCTTGCCGCGCAGATTGCCGATCGCGCGGTCGATGAGCTGGGAGCGGTCGTAGACCGTCACCACCTCGACGCCGGGCGGCAGGCTCGCCTTCAGCGCCGCCAGCTTCTCCTTCACCGCGGCGATGGTTTCGCGCGCGTTCTTCCCCGAGCGCAGGATCACCACCCCGCCGGCCACCTCGCCCTGGCCGTTCAACTCGGCCACGCCGCGGCGCATCTCCGGCCCCACCTGGATCGTCGCCACATCGCCGAGGCGGACAGGCACGCCGCCCGCGGCGGCCTTGAGGGGAATGGCCCGGAAATCGTCCAGGCTGGTCAGATAGCCAGAAGCGCGGACCATGTACTCGGCCTCGGCCAGTTCCAGCACCGAGCCGCCGGTCTCCGAATTGGCCGCCTGGATCGCCGACACGGCCTGGCCGTGAGTGACCCCGTAGGCCGCCAGCTTCACCGGATCGAGCACCACCTGGTACTGTTTGACCATGCCGCCGATGGAGGCCACTTCGGCCACGCCTGGCAGGGTCTTGAGCTCGTATCGCAGGAACCAGTCCTGCAAGGACCGCAGTTGCGACAGATCATGGCGACCGGTCTTGTCGACCAGGGCGTACTCGTAGACCCAGCCCACGCCCGTGGCGTCAGGCCCCAGGGCCGGTTTGGCCGCCTCGGGCAGGCGGCTCTGCACCTGGTTCAGATATTCCAACACCCGCGAGCGGGCCCAGTAGAGGTCGGTCCCGTCCTCGAACAGCACATAGACGAAGCTGTCGCCGAAGAAGGAATAGCCGCGCACGGTCTTGGCGCCGGGCACCGACAGCATGGTGGTGGCGAGCGGATAGGTGACCTGGTTCTCGACGATCTGCGGCGCCTGCCCGGGATAGGGGGTCCGAATGATCACCTGCACGTCGGAGAGATCGGGCAAGGCGTCGACCGGTGTCGAGCGCAGCGCCCAGCCGCCCGCCGCGAGCAGGGCCAGGGCGCCGATGACCACGAAGAAACGGTTCTTGACCGACCAGCGGATCAGGGCGGCGATCACCGGGCCGCCTCCTTGGCCAGGCGACGCACGACTGGGCCGTCCGTGTGCTGATCAAAGCTGAAAGCCACGCGGTCGCCGACCTTGAGACCCTTGGCCAGGGTCGGCGGGTCGAGCTTGAAGGTCATGGTCATCGCCGGCCAGCCGATCGCGGGCACCGGTTCGTGGCTGAGGGTGATCGAACCGGCCGTCACGGCCTCGACGCGGCCGCGGCTCTCCAGCGTCTTCACCGCCGCGGCCGCCTGCGGCGTCGCGGCGAGGGGTTTGGCCTGAAGGCCCGCCAGGCTCGCCTCGGAGTCGATCAGGAACTGACCCGACGCGACGACCTTCTGGCCTTCGCTGAGCCCCGCCAGGATCTCGGTGCGATCGCCGGCCTCGCGGCCCAGCTGAACCTCGACCGGTTGGAACCGCCCGCCCTCGCCCGCGATCATCACCAGGGCGCGCTTGCCGGTGCGGATCACGGCTTCGGAGGGGACGCTCAGCGCTGACCGGGTCTCGCCGCCGAGATGGACGCTGGCGAACATGCCGGGCTTCAGACGACCACCCCGGTTGGCCAGCTCAATGCGGACGGTCAGGGTCCGGCTCTCGGCCTGCGCGGTCGGCAGGATCGCGCTCACCTTGCCGGTGAAGGTTTCGCTCGGGAAGGCGGCGAGATCGGCGCCGACCGCCTGGCCGACGCGAACCTGACCGGCCAGCGCCTCGGGGACGGCCGCATTCAGCCAGACGCTCGACAGGCCGAAGACCTGAGCCAGGGTCTGTCCCTGGCTCACGGTCATGCCCGGCCGCACGTCCAGGGTCTGGATCGCGCCGCCGATCGGGGCGGTGACCGTGACGACATTGCGCGTCCGACCGGTCCGGGCCACCTCGTCGATCAGACCATCGGGCATGCCGAGCAGCCGCAGCCTTTGCCGGGCCGCGGCCTCAAGGGCTGGGTCGCCGGATCGGCGCACGGCCAGATACTCGCCCTGGGCCCCGACCCAGGACGGGATCAGCAGGTCGGCGATCGGGGCGCCCGAGGCCACGATATCGCCCGGCGCACGGGCGTGGACGCGCTGCACGAAGCCGGCGGCCTTGGCCTGGAGGATCGCCACGTCGCGTTGATTGAATTCCAGCACCCCGGTGGCGTCGACGCCTTGGGCGAAGTCGCCGCGCTGGACCAGCGCCAGCCGCACGCCGAGGTTCTGCACCGCGGCCGGATCGATCTTCACCCCGGCCGCCCCTTGCGCCTCGTCGGCGTACTTGGGGATCAGATCCATGTTCATGGAGGACTTGCCCGGGCCGGGATAGCGCTCCATCGGCACCATCGGGTCGTACCAGTAGAGGATCTTGCGGGCCTGGGCGGCGACCGGCGCGGCGGCGGGGTCGGCGCGGTTCAGCTGGGCCACGCCATAGCCGAGGCCGCCGGCGACCAGCGCAACCGCCAGGACGCCGACGCCCAGCTGAGCGGGAGAGAGGGAGAGCGTCATTGGGTTTGGCTTCCGTAGGTCAGAACGATGCGAACGGCGTCGCGCTGGACGTCGGCGTCGCGGTCGATGATGTCGATCTTGGTTTCGGCCAGGGCCAGGAAGGCGCTCAGCACATCCGACAGGCTGGCGGTTCCGGCCGCATAGCTGGCGGTCTCCAGGTCGGCCCGTCGCGCAGCCAGCGGCTCCAAGGTCGACCGGGCCCGCATCAGCCGCTCATGGTGCATGGCGTGGTCGGCGAGGTCGGCGTCCAGCGCCGCGGCTAAGGCGCGCCGCGCCGCCTCGCGCTCATAGCCGACCCGACTGGCGGCCGCGGTGCGAGCGGCGATGATCGGGTCCTGCCGGGTCTTGCCAAACAGCGGCAAGCCGACACTGGCCCCGATCGAGACCATGTCGCCGTACATCGGATCGCGGCGTTGGTAGGTCAGATCCCAGCTCCAGTCGGGACGCTTGTCGGCCCGGGCCAGCGCCACGTCCGCCTGCGCCTGGGCGTCCATGGCGTCATAGGCTCGGAGCGCGGGCAGCGCTCCGAGCCCCGCGCGGAGCGCGAACGGGTCGATGGGATAGGCAGGCGGATCGCCGGCCGTCTCGGCGTTCGGATCGCCCGTCCAACGGACCAATTCGGCCCGCGCCTTGGCGAGGGCGGCGACCAGACTGGCGCGCCGGTCGGCAAGCGTCGCGGCCAGCTCGTCGGCCTCGAGCGTCTCGCCTGGCCGGGCCGCGCCGGCGGCCAGCTGCGAGGGCGCGCTGGTCCGCAACGGCCCGATCGCCCGATCGACCTCGTCCAGGGCCGCCAGACGTCGCTTGGCGTAATGGAGATCGATCCAGGCCAGGGCCGTGCTCAGGCGGACGTTCCGCGCCTCCAGCGCCTGGCCGGACCGGGCGATGTCGATGTCAGCCTCGGCCCTGGCGCGCGCAGCGGCGCGCTTGGCCCCGTTGGGCACCTCCTGGCTGACCCCAACCGTGGCCATGGTCATGCTGTCGCCACTGAGCGTGCCGGCCGGCGGGCCGGAGATCGGGAAATTGCCGAGCCCGACGCTGAGCTTGGGATCGGGTAGCCGGCCGGCCGCGATCGACGTCGACCGGGCCGCCGCCACATCGGCGTCTCTCGCCGCCAGACTCGGGGCGGACTGGGCGAGCCGAAGGGCGTCGTCAAAGCTGAGCGGCGCAGCCAGAGCTGGGCCAGCGAGCAGCGTCGCCGACGCCAGGGTCATGAGTAGGCGCATTATGGGTCCCGAGTGATCTAGGGCCTGCGAAGTTCGAATAGGAAGCGCCGGCGGGACGGTCGTGAAGTCCCGCCGGCGCCCTCCGTCCCCCCGCGTCTGGGGTCAAGCACGGGGGTTTGGAACGGCTAGCCCTTGGGCGGCTTGGCGGGCTCGCCCTTCATCTGCATGCACATGTCGCGCATGGCCGCGTCGCCCTTCATCATCGGGCAGTCGCAGTTACGCGCCTTCGCCTTGGCGTCAGGCGCCTTGACGATGGGGCGGAACACATCATGCGGATTGGGCGGCGGCGGCCCCGTGCGACGGGCCTCCGCTGCCTGGGGTTCAGAGGAAGCCGCCAGGGCCATGGGAGCCGCGGCGAGGCCAAGCGCCAGCGCGCCCGCGCCGATCGCGATGAGATTGCGGAAGGTCATGAGACCATCCTCCATTCGAGGAGCGCCCGTCGGAACGTGTCACGACGAGGCAGGTTGAGCTGACGGCGTCCGCGCGCTCAGCGCACCGACGCCTGCGGGGTCAGGCCAACGTCTTGGGAGGATGGAACGGCAGCTGCGGGGCGAGACCTTCGTACAGCTGGCTGCTGTCGGCGAACCGCACGGCGGCGTAGACCACCGAACCGGCCAGGCTCAACGCGGCGGGCAACGGCGTCGCCGTGGTCGCGCAGCCCATCTTGCCGATGCAGTCGGCGGTCATGCCCTTGCAGGGGGATTTGAACGGCGACGGAGGGGCCTTGGCCATATCGGCCATGCCCGGCATGTCAGCACAGTCCATCATGGCCGTGCCGGTCTGCGCGGCGGCCTCTGAAACCACGTCCATCGTCATCGGCATGGCGCGCGCCGTCGTCTGGCCGATGAAGCCGACCAGGGCGAACGCCACGATGAGACAGCGGAGCAGGTTCCACATGGGGGAAAATCGTAGGCCAGACAGGGTCGTTTGGCCATGGGCCATGTCACCGGCCTTCCAGCAGGGTCGACGGCGTCAGATGTCCGGCGATGGCGAACGCGTCGAACGACCTTGGCGTCGAGGCGGCCGCGAGCGCCGCGGCCCCGCCGGTGGTCAGGCCGATCGCCACCGCCAGGCTGACCGAGGCGAACCGGACCGGCGCAAGCGCGGCGGCCACCTGCCGCTCATGGCGCCGGCGCCGCATGACGCCCAGAACGGCCGCCTCAAGCCGATCCAAGGGATAGTCCGACGGCTGCGCCGCCAGTTCGCGGATGAGCACGTCCAATCGATGACTCATGGCAGGTTTCTCCGCTCGACTCTTAATACGGCTGGGGCGAGCGGGGCCCCTCATGCAACCGCAATGTCGTGCCAGCTAAGAACCGTCCGATTCCAACTCAGGACTGTCCGATATATCTAGGAGGCGGCGCCCTCATATGGTGATCGGCCCAAGACCCGACTCACGGAGCGTCTGAGAAGGGTGCAATGCGAACGAGTCCTGGGTGATGCTGCGCGGATGCTGGTGGTTTGCGAGCTTACGTCCGCCGACGCGACTCCCGAGGCCGCAAAGCAGGTCTCTGACCTCATGACCTTACTCGCCGGCGCGTGCCGCTCAATCGCGCCGGCAGACCTTCGTACCGTCATCGAGACCAACCACCTGTTTGCGGCGCAAGACGAAGGCGCCATCGTCGGTCTCGTTTGTTTAGTCCCGATGCACCTTCCGCAGGGCACCAGACTCTGGATCGAGAGTGTCATTTTGGATCCCGCCTACCGAGGTGCAGGCGCCGGACGGACGCTCATGGAAGCCGCACTCTCCAAGGCAAAGGAGTACGGCGACGCGCCAGTCAGTCTTACCTCCAACCCAACTCGTGTGATTGCGCATCAATTGTTCGAGCAGCTGGGGTTCAGACGAGCGGATACATCGGTCTTTCGGCTGTAACGAACGTCTTCAACGGTCGTACAGGGAAATGTCCTTACGGCCTGAAAGCGGACCCGACGACTATGCGCCAGTCTAGGCCGCTGCTGGCGCCGCATGACGCCCCCTTGACCTTCCCCCCACTGGAAGCCGTTCCCTGCCTCACTCACCCCCAAAGGGAACGAGTGAATGATCCAGTTGAGCATCCCCAAGATGAAGTGCGGCGGCTGCGCCGCCAGCGTCGAAAAGGCGATCCACGCGCTCGACGCCGAGGCGGCCGTGAAGGCCGATCCCTCGACGCGTCAGGTCGAGATCTCGACCTCCGCCGACCGCCAGAGCCTGCTGACGGCGCTGGCCGCGGCCGGCTTTGAAGCCGAGGAAACCCGACGATGAGCAGGCTCAAACTGTCGGCGCTCGCCGCCGGCGTCGCGCTGCTGGGCGCCGGCGCTGTCCTCGTCAACGGCCTGCCCGGGCCGGCTCGGGCCTCGGAGATGACGGTCTACAAGAGCGTATCTTGCGGCTGCTGCGCCGGCTGGGTCGAACACATGCGTCAGGCCGGCTACACGATCTCGGTCGTGGCCGCCGACGACGTCACGCCGGTGAAAACCCGCCATGGCGTGCCCGAGGCGCTTTGGGGCTGTCACACCGCCGTGGTCGACGGCAAGGTCATCGAGGGCCATGCGCCGGCCGCCGCCATCGCCGCCTTCCTGAGGGCGCCCGGCGCCGCCAAGGGCCTGGCCGTGCCCGGCATGCCGGTCGGATCGCCGGGCATGGAAGCGCCGGGGTATGCGCCGGAGCCCTATGATGTGATGGCCTTCGGCGCGGGCCGGCCCGCCCGGCTCATGACCTTCCGAGGCGACGAACCGATAGGGTCCTAGGCCGCCGCCGGGTCTGATCCTTCGAGCTTCACGGATCAGACCCGGCTTGGAGGCATCCTTCGCGGCAGACCAGAGTTGTTCAATCGGCGCGGGTCCGCTCCTGGGTCATGCGTATTGCAAGTAGGCGCCGCCCCTGTCGCGGCGTCGCCGCACGCCAAGAGGACGCCATGACGGAACCGACCGGTCATCAAGGTCACGTCCACGCCAAGGCCGGGAAGGACCACGCCGATCACCCCGGCGCCGGCCTCGTCGCCGACCCCGTCTGCGGCATGCAGGTCGATCCGGCGACGGCGAGCGAGCGGAGCGCCCACGCCGGCGAGACGTATTTCTTCTGCTCGGCGGGTTGCCGCACAAAGTTCGAGGCCGACCCGAAACGGTATCTGAAAGCCCAGCCGGCGCCGGCCGCCGCCACGCCGGAAGGGACGATCTACACCTGCCCGATGCACCCCCAGATCCGCCAGGTCGGACCTGGCAGCTGTCCGATCTGCGGCATGGCCCTGGAGCCGGAGACCATCACCGCCGAGGACGCGCCCAACCCCGAGCTCGCCGACATGACCCGGCGGTTCTGGATCGGCCTGGTCCTGACCGTCCCGGTCTTCGTTCTGGAGATGGGCGGGCATCTGCTCGGCCACCGGTTCATGCTGAACCCGACCCTTTCAAACTGGATACAGTTCGCCCTCGCCACCCCCGTCGTCCTCTGGGCGGGCTGGCCGTTCTTCGTCCGCGGCTGGGCCTCGGTGCGGGCGCGCAGCCTCAACATGTTCACCCTCATCGCCATGGGCGTGGGCGTGGCCTGGCTCTACAGCGTCGCCGCGGTGCTGGCGCCCGGCGCCTTCCCCGAAGCCTTCCGCCGCAGCGACGGCTCGGTCCCGGTCTATTTCGAGGCCGCAGCCGTCATCACCGTGCTGGTCCTGCTCGGCCAGGTGCTGGAGCTGCGGGCCCGCGAGCGGACCTCCGGGGCGATCAAGGCGCTGCTCAACCTCGCGCCCAAGACCGCCCGGCGCGTCCGGGACGACGGAAGCGACGAGGAGGTCAGCCTCGATCTGGTGAGCGTCGGCGACCGCCTGCGGGTGCGCCCCGGCGAAAAGGTCCCGGTCGACGGCGAACTGACCGAGGGCCGGGTGTCGGTCGACGAGTCCCTCGTCACCGGCGAATCCATGCCCGTGACCAAGGAGCCCGGCTCCAAGGTGGTGGCCGGCGCGCTCAACAAGACCGGCTCGTTCGTGATGCGGGCCGAAAAGGTCGGCGCCGACACGCTGCTGGCCCAGATCGTCCAGATGGTCGCCCAGGCCCAGCGCAGCCGCGCCCCGATCCAGCGCCTGGCCGACAAGGTCTCCGGCTGGTTCGTGCCGGCGGTGATCCTGGTGGCCGTCATCGCGGCCATCGTCTGGGCCCTGGTCGGACCCGAACCGCGCTTCGGCTATGCGCTGATCGCCGCTGTCTCGGTGCTGATCATCGCCTGTCCCTGCGCACTGGGTCTCGCCACCCCGATCTCGATCATGGTCGGCGTCGGACGCGGCGCCCAGGCCGGGGTGCTGATCAAGAACGCCGAGGCGCTTGAGCGCTTCGAGAAGATCGACACCCTGGTCATCGACAAGACCGGCACGCTCACCGAGGGGCGACCGGCGGTGACCGCGATCCGCACCGTGGCCGGGACCGACGAACAGGAACTGCTGCGTCTGGCCGCCAGCCTCGAGCGCGGCAGCGAGCACCCGCTGGCCGACGCGATCTTGCGGGCCGCACAGGATCGGGGCCTGACCTTGTCGGAGGCCAGCGAGTTCGACTCTCCGGTCGGCAAGGGCGTCGTCGGGGTGGTGGACGGCAAGCGCCTGTTGCTGGGCGGCTCACGCATTCTGGATGAAAACAACCTGACGACGGGAGCCTTGTCGGCCGAGGCCGATCAGCTTCGGGCTGACGGGACCACCGCCGTCTTCGCCGCTGTCGACGGCCAAGTGGTCGGGGTGTTCGGCATCGCCGATCCCATCAAGCCGACCACGCAAGCCGCCGTCACCGCCCTGCGCGCCGCCGGCGTCCGGCTGGTGATGATGACCGGCGACAACAAGACCACCGCCGAAGCTGTCGCCCGGCGCCTGGGCATCGACGATGTCGAGGCCGAGGTCCTGCCGCAGGACAAGGCCGCCGTGGTCGAGCGGCTGAAGGCGGCTGGCCGGGTCGTGGGCATGGCCGGCGACGGCGTCAATGACGCCCCTGCCCTGGCGGCGGCCGATGTCGGGGTGGCGATGGGCGCAGGCGCGGACGTGGCCATCGAGAGCGCCGGGGTCACCCTGCTCAAGGGCGACCTGCAGGGCCTCCTGCGGGCCCGTACTCTCTCGACCGCGGTCATGGGCAACATCCGCCAGAACCTGGTCTTCGCCTTCCTCTACAACGTGGCGGGCATCCCGATCGCGGCCGGCGTGCTCTATCCGGCCTTCGGCTGGCTGCTCTCGCCGGCCATCGCCGCGGCGGCCATGGCGCTGTCCAGCGTCAGCGTCATCGTCAACGCGCTGCGGCTACGCGCCGTGAAGCTCTAAGCCCCGGCGCACGGTCAGGCCTCGGGCGGGGTCGCGCTCCGCCGGGCCGGCCGGCTCAGCCAGAGCGTCTCGGCGCGCTTGCGGATCCAGGTGCGCGCCGGTCCTTCGAACAGCAGGTGCAGGGCGAGCGCCGCGGCGATGGTGATCGGCAACAGCACCGCGATCTCCCACCAAGCCAGGACATAGGTGCTGGGCCGGTCGGTCAGGATCGAGAAGACGCCCTTCCAACCGACCAGGATCGGCATATGGATCAGGTAGAGCGCGTAGGACGCCTCGCCCAGGACCACCATCCAGCGACGGGCGACGAGCTGATCAGAGCTCGCCTTGGAGAGCAGAGCCAGGCCGAGGACCAGCGGCCCCGCCACCAAGACGATCAGCCGATCGTCCGCCTGGAAATGCATCAGCATGAGCATCGTCCCGGTGCTGAGCATCGCCACGACAATGGCGGCGCAGCGACCCGGATTCAGTTGCTCGCCGAGCCGGTAGAGCGCCACCCCATAGAGGAACTCCGGGATGATCCGCAGAATGCCCATGTTGTTCTCGGCGTGCACGACGATGTCGCCGAACACCGCCTGGTAGAAAAGGTCCAGCGCCACGAACAGCAGCCCGGCCATCCCCAGCAGCACCCCCGGCCGGCGGGCCAGGCGCAGACCGATCCAGGCGAACACGGGAAACAGCAGGTAGGCGAACCACTCCGCCGACAGCGACCAGGACGGGCCGTTCCATTCGGCGACAAAGGTGTTGGGGAACCAGGCGTGGATCAGCAGCAGCGTCGCCAGCAACCCGAACGGATTGTAGAGCGTCTCGTCGAACTCGGCCCCGATCAGGCGCGCCACCACGACCATCACCAGGATCAGGGTCAGCACCGCCACATGGGCCGGATAGATGCGCGCGAACCGCGCCACGATGAACCGGCGATAGTCCAAGGTCCCGCTCGCCAGCGCATCCCTATAGGCGTGGGTCAGCACGAAGCCAGACAGGATGAAGAAGACGTCCACCCCCAGCCGGGCGCGGTCGAAGAGGCCTGTGTCGGCCATCGTGTCCCACTTCCACTGCAGCTGGTAGTGGAAGAACACGACCCCCAGCGCCAGCAGGAACCGCACCGAGGTCAGCGCCGGCAGGTTGGCGGGAAACGGCGTCGTTGGCGCAAGCGCCGACGCGTCCGTTGGTTGGCTGCGCATCCCATGTCCCCTGGCCCTTTCTAGGGGTACGCGTGACGCGCAAGCCGCCCCTCAGGGGCGAGTAGCGGGTTTGAACCGCCCGCTCGCGACGGGCGCGGCCTCAGCCGCAACAGCCCTTTCCGTCCACCTGCACCGGCGGACAGGGCGTGTCGCCGTAGGAGCAGTAGACGCAACAATCGCCGGGCTTGGGCTTCAACACCGCCGCGCATGCCGGGCAGTCATAGAAGTACTGGCAGGCGTCGGTCGGCATGGTCTCGGTCGTGCGTGCGCCGCAGTGCGGACAGGTCAGGGTCGAGGTGGGCTGGAATGTCGCCGTGCTCATCGCAGAGTCCTCAGGATGGCCAGAAGCCTGGGTTCCAGGAGCGGCTGCCAGGCCAGGGCGATCAGCGTCAGCGCCGTGGCGATGCTCAGCAGGCCGATGGTCAGGCGCGACGGCGCCGAGCAGGCGCGGCCGCGCCGCAAGGCCGCCCACCACCCGATCCCAAGGACGACCAGCGTCGCCACCGTGAGCCAGGTCCTCTGTCCCGCGATCCAAACCATTCCGGCCATGCTGACGCCAGCGATCGAAAGCGCCAGCGGCAGGACGCAACAGGCCGCCCAGGCCAGCAGCGTCGCCCCGGCCGCCGTCACCGCCCCCCAGCCTACCGCCAGATCGGCGCCGCCGGCGCGCTTGTGTCCCATTCCGTCCGGCATCAGCGCCTCCTTCCGGTCATTTCTGCTATCCTGCAACCCGTAGCCCCTACGGGATCAAGAGCCTTTCATGACCGCGAGACGCGCACTGACGATCGGCCGCCTGGCCGCCGAGGCGGGAGTCCATCTGGAGACGATCCGGTACTACGAACGGGTCGGCGTCATGCCCGAGCCCGATCGAACCCCCGGGGGGCACCGGCACTACACCGCCGCGCACCGCCAGCGGCTGGCGTTCATCCGACGCGCCCGCGAGCTGGGCTTCAGCCTCGACGACATCCGCACCTTGATCGCCCTGGACGGGCCTGGGCGGGGGACCTGCGCCGAAGTCGAGCCGATCGCCGCGGCCCACCTGATCACGGTACGCGCCAAGATCGCCGACCTGGTTCGCCTCGAGGCCGTGCTGGACGATGCGGTGCGCCGCTGCGCGGGTGGAACCTCGCCGTCGTGTCCGGTCATCGAGGTGTTGGGCTCTGCCTAGACCCGAAGGAGCCCTCGCCCGACACGGATCACGACGCGAGCCGTCTCAGGCCGTGCGATCATCGAGAAACGCGAACGGGATCGGTTCGCTTGTTGGGAGCCCGTGGGCCAGCGGACGACGCCACCAGCCGACATCGTGCCAACGACCTAACTTAAACCCAACCTCGGCATAGACGCCCAAGGGCTGAAACCCCATCGCCTGGTGCAGGCCGACGCTCTTCTCGTTCGGCAAGGCGATGCCTGCGAACGCCGCGTGAAAACCCTGCTGAGTCAGCAGCCGGAGCAGTTCATCGTAAAGCGCGCGGCCGACACCACGTCGGTGAGCGCTGGGATGGGCATAGGCGGTCACATCGACCGACCATCGGTACGCGGCGCGGGCGCGATGTGCGCCGGCGTAGGCGTAGCCGACTACAGCCCCCTGCTCCTCTAGGACGAGGTAGGGGTGGATCGGCAGCGTTGCCGCTATCCGGTTCGCCATCTCGTCCGCGGACGGGGGCTCGTCCTCAAAGGTGATTGCTGTCTCCAGCACATAAGGTGCGTAGATGGCCGCGATCTCCGCGGCATCGTCCAGTGTCGCGACGCGCACATGCCCCATGGCCCATCCCCCAATTGCACCAAACCCAGCTTAGGCCTTTGGGCCGGCTCGTCATGTTTCAATGTCCGCGATCTGCGGACACCCGGCCTGGATCCGGGCCGGTCAAAGGCGCACGACCTCGCCGTCTTCCTTGATGAAGCTTTCTGGTTTGCGGTCCAGAAGATCCAGCACGACCTCGGACGGACGGCACAGCCTGACGCCCCTGGGCGTCACCACGATGGGCCGGTTCACCAGGACGGGGTGCTCAACCATCGCCGCAAGGAGCGCATCGTCGCTGACCGCGGGATCCAAGAGGCCGAGGTCGGCGGCCGGCGTGCCTTTCCCGCGCAGGATGTCGCGCGGCGTAGCCTGCATCTCGCCCAGGAGGTGGACCAATTGCTCGCGGGTCCAGCCCGCCTCAAGGCATTCGACGATCGCAGGCTCATAACCAGCCGCCTGAATCATCGCCAGAGCGTTGCGGGAAGTGCCGCAGGCAGGGTTGTGGAAGATCGCGATCGGAAACTCGGACTGGCTCATGACTTCATCGGCTGCGTGGCTTTGAGATTGGGCTTTTGGCTCTGAGCAGCCACCCGCTGCACGGCAGCGCCGCGCTCGTACCAGCCCTTGCTGGCGTTCACGATCGCCACCACCGACAACATCACCGGCACCTCGATCAGCACCCCGACCACCGTCGCTAGAGCCGCGCCGGACTTGAAGCCGAACAGGCTGATCGCAGCGGCGACCGCCAACTCGAAAAAGTTGCTGGCGCCGATCAGCGCCGAAGGCCCGGCCACGCAGTGCGCTTCGCCGCTGGCGCGGTTGAGCAAGTAGGCTAGGCCCGAGTTGAAATAGACCTGGATCAGGATCGGCACGGCCAGCATGGCGATGATCGCCGGTTGGGCGATGATCTGCTCGCCCTGGAAGCCGAACAACAGAACCAGGGTGGCCAAGAGGGCGATAATCGAAACCGGGCCGAGCTTGGCGAGCGCGCTCTGCAGAGCCGCCTCTCCCTTCGCCACCAGCATCCGGCGGGCGACCTGGGCGATGATCACCGGGATGATGATGTAGAGCCCGACCGACAGCAGCAGCGTCTCCCAGGGCACGGTGATCGCCGAGAGGCCGAGCAACAGACCCACGATCGGGGCGAAGGCGACGACCATGATCGCGTCGTTCACCGCCACCTGGCTGAGCGTAAAGTTGGGCTCGCCCCTGGTCAGATTGCTCCAGACGAACACCATCGCCGTGCAGGGCGCGGCGGCCAGAATGATCAGGCCGGCGATGTAGCTGTTGATCTCCCCGCCTGGCAGGTAGGGACGGAACAGATAGCCGATGAAGAAGGCTCCGAGCGCAGCCATCGAGAACGGCTTGACCGCCCAGTTGATGAACAGGGTGACGCCGATCCCGCGCCAATGGCGGCCAACCTGACGCATTGCGCCGAAGTCGACCTTCATCAGCATCGGAATGATCATCAGCCAGATCAGCACCGCCACCGGCAGATTGACCTTGGCGATCTCAGCCGAGCCGATCAGTTGAAAAGCGGGCAGGAAGAAGTGCCCTAGCGCGATGCCCAGAACGATGCAGAGCGCCACCCAAAGGGTCAGATAGCGCTCGAAGAGGGACATGGCTTTCGGCGCATCAGCGGGCGCCGTCTGTTCAAGCGTCACAGTCTTCCTTTCAGGACTTCAGCACGTTGAGAGGCATGGCCCTCATTGCGTTTCGGCAGGCTCGCCCTGGGTGCGGCCGATGTCGTCGAGCCGCTTCTGCAGCGAGAGGCTATCGAGTGAGGTGATGGGGAGGTTCACGAAGATGCTGATACGGTTGTTCAGCATCCGATAGGCGTCGGCGAAGGCCAGAGCCTTCTCCGCTTCGGAACCCTCGACCGCCGCCGGATCGGGCAGGCCCCAGTGGGCGCTCATCGGCTGGCCGGGCCAGATCGGGCAGACCTCGCCAGCGGCGTTGTCACAGACGGTGAAGACGAAATCGAGCTCGGGAGCGCCCGGGTTGTTCGCCACCGCGAACTCGTCCCACGGCTTGGAGCGCAGATGCTCGGTCGGATAGTTGAGCTTCTCAAGCAGCGCTAGAGCGTGGGGATTGACCGCGCCGGCCGGCATCGATCCGGCCGAGTAGGCCTTGAACTTGCCCGCCCCCACCCGATTCATGATCGACTCCGCGAGGATCGATCGGGCCGAGTTTCCGGTGCACAGGAAGAGGACGTTGAACGGGAGCGACTTCTCGGGGTGCAGCATGGGCAGCTTCCTTTAAGCGTCAGCCAGTTCTGGAGGACAGCAGGCGGCCTTGGCGAGCACGTCGACCAAGGGCGCGCAGATTTCCGGCGATCCAGCGCAGCAGTCTTCCATGAGGAAGGCGAGCAGCGTGGTCATGGCGTCGTAATTGGCCGTGTAGATGATCGAGCGGCCTTCGCGGCGCGAGCTGACCAGACCGGCATGGCTCAAGACGGTGAGGCTCGCGGAAAGCGTATTCGGCAAGACCTCCAGCCTGCGGGCCAACTCGCCGGCCGCCAAACCTGACGGGCCGGCCTGAACCAGCAGCCGAAAGGCCGCGAGGCGGTTTTCATGGGCCAGCGCAGCAAGGCTGGTCGTGGCGGCTTTCATTTCCATATTTCCAATATACATGAAATATGCGACCGTTCAATGACGCTCGCGCCAGCCGCATCGCAAATTGAGTATTTGATGACCGACTTTCCGGCCCTTGAGCCGCAGTTCCTCGACACCCCGACGCTCGCCAAGCTGGAGCCGCCGAAGGTGTCGTCACATCCACCCCGCATCCTCTTGCTCTATGGCTCGCTGCGTGAGCGGTCCTACAGCCGCTTTCTGACGGAGGAGGCCGCCCGCATCCTTGAGCGCTTTGGCGCAGAGACCAGGATTTTCGATCCCACGGGGCTGCCCCTGCCCGATGCGGAGTCGCCCGATCATCCCAAGGTGCAAGAACTGCGCGCGCTGTCCCTCTGGTCGGAGGGGCAGGTTTGGTGCAGTCCCGAGCGGCATGGCGCTGTGACCGGGATCATGAAGGCGCAGATCGACTGGATTCCGCTGGAAATGGGCAGCGTGCGTCCGACCCAAGGACGCACCCTCGCGGTTATGCAGGTCAGCGGCGGCTCGCAGTCGTTCAACGCGGTGAACACGCTTCGCCTGCTGGGCCGCTGGATGCGGATGATCACGATCCCGAACCAATCCTCGGTGGCCAAGGCATATCAGGAGTTCGACGAGGCCGGCCGTATGAAGCCGTCGGCCTACTATGATCGTATGGTCGATGTGATGGAGGAGTTGGTCAAGTTCACCCTGCTGACGCGGGACCGCGCCGACTACCTGGTCGACCGCTACAGCGAGCGGAAGGCCGAGGGGCGGGTGACGGTCGGCGACGAGCTGGGCGCCATCGCCATGTTGCACGAGCGGAAAGTCGGATGACGACCTGCACGCCCCTGGAAGAACATCTCAACCGCGACTGTTTCTGCATCGACGTCGATCCGGCCCAAGTCTGGTCCGCTGTCGAGCAGGCGGCGGCTGGCGTCCTGCCCATTGAGCTGCTCAAGCAGCACCGGCCCCACCTATTTTCCAGCTCTGCGGTCTTCCTGTCCGCCGCCGACCTGGACGCGATGAGCGACATCGTGCGGGCCATTGAAGCGACCGCCCAGGTCCCGTCGTTCCAGACGGCAGCACTCGCCTGGGCGCCGGACATCGCTGGCCATGACCCCGGGCCGCGCGGCGCCTTCATGGGCTACGACTTTCACCTGACGCCCGACGGCCCCAAGTTGATCGAGGTCAACACCAACGCCGGCGGGGCGTTCCTCAATGCGCTGCTGGCCCAGGCGCAGACCGCCTGCTGCCCCGAGGTCCGGGCGATCGTGCCGGCGGCCGAGCCGCTGGCCGAGTTCGAGGACGCCGTCTGGCGCATGTTCATGGACGAGTGGCGCTTGCAGGGGCGCTCCGGCCAACCTCGCATCGTCGCGATCATCGACACCGCTCCAGAGGATCAATACCTCTATCCGGAGTTCCTGCTGGCCCAGGCCTTCTTCGAGCGCCACGGGGTTCAAGCCGTGGTCGCCGACCCCATGGCGCTGCGCTTCGCGGCGGGCCGCCTCACCCTCGGCGCGCTTACGATCGACCTCGTCTACAACCGCCTCGTCGATTTCGCCTTCGACGAGCCCGAGACCGCCGCGCTGCGGGCGGCCCATCTGGCGGACGCGGTCGTCGTGACGCCCAATCCGCGCAATCACGCGCTCCTCGCCGACAAACGAAACCTGGCTCTCCTGTCCGATCCCCGGGTCATGGAGGCGTTCGGCGTTGACGCTGAGTTGCGCCGCGTCTTGAGCACGCTCCCGCATACCAGGCTCGTGACGGCCGAGAACACCGACGAGCTCTGGACGCAGCGGAAGTCGTTCTTCTTCAAGCCGGCCGGCGGCCATGCCGGCAAGGCCGTCTACCGCGGCGACAAACTCACCCGCGGCGTCTGGGCCACGATCGGGGAAGGCGGCTACATCGCCCAGGCCTTCGCCGCGCCAAGCGAGCGTCGGGTCCAGGTCGACGGCGATCCCCAGGCCCGAAAAATGGACGTACGGCTCTACACCTATGCCGGCGTCACGATCCTGGCGGCCGCCAGGCTTTATCAGGGGCAGACCACCAACTTCCGCACGCCCGGCGGCGGGTTCGCGCCCGTCGTAACCCTCGCGCCTCCCAACCGCCCGTCCATCGAGGCGGCGGCATCATTGGCGTCGATCTGATCGCACGCCGTCGGATCAGTACGACGACCGACCGCGGGCCGGGGCTGATCAGCTAGCTCAACGCACCCTCGCGGCCAGCCCGACGCCCGCGCATGGGACGACCTAAGAATCTGCCTCATCCGCTCCGGCGAGCACGTCGCGATGGGGCCTGCCCGCCGCGAAACCAAGAGACTGCGATTCCGCGAGGGGTGAACTCTCGCTGCCGCGTACGGCCCCTTAGGGGAGCGACAGTTCGGCCCAAAAACATAAGCTCATGGAACAGCATTTTGGCCGATACCGCTTACCGGAGCCGACTTCTCGGCTCCTCGATCCTCGCCGGCTTGGCGATCGTCGCTTCCACTAGCCTGATGGCCGCGCCCGCAGCGGCGCAAGACCAACAGACCGCCACATCTCACAACCAGGAAGGACACGCCCAAGTCGACGAAATCGTCGTCACCGGCTCACGCATCGCCCGGAAGGACTATGTCGCCAACAGCCCGATCGTCACCGTCAGCAAGGAAGATCTCGAAGCGACCGGCTCGGTCAACGTCGAGAGCTTGATCAACGACATGCCGCAGTTCACCCCCGCGGGGAACTCGGCGTCGAACAGCCCCAACTCCGCCGGCCAGGCCAACGTGCAGCTGCGCGGCCTCGGCGCGACCCGCACCCTGGTCCTGCTCAACGGTCGTCGGGTCGTCCCGTCGAACGCGTCCTCCGTGGTCGACTTGAACCTGCTTCCGACGCCGCTGATCGCGAACATCGAGACCATCACCGGCGGCGCCTCGTCGACCTATGGCTCCGACGCCGTGGCCGGTGTCCTGAACTTCCTGGTGAACGACAAGTTCGAGGGCGTTCAACTCGACCTGCAGTATGGCCAATCCAGTCGTAGCGACGCGGCGACCAACGCCGTCAGTCTGACGGTGGGCGGCGACATCGCCGACGGTCGGGGCAACGCCGTCCTGTCGCTCAGCTATTCGCAGCGCGACAGCGTCCCCAGCTCCGCGCGCAGACTGCCGTCGCTCTCGGGGTTCGCGGGCACCTCGCCCTTGGGGTCGACAGTCTTCGACGCCGCCAACCTGCCGACCGCCGCGGCCATCACCGCGGCCGTTCCGGGCGCCGCCCGGGGCAACACCTTCGGGTTCAACAACAACGGAACCCTCTTCGCCTATCAGGGCGCGCGCGACTACATCAGCCCGGGCGGAATTGACTACGATGGCTTCCGCATGCCTGGCCCGCTGCAACAGACGGACTTCGCCTACAACACAGGCCCTCAGAACTACCTGATCATACCGCAGACGCGGTACAACATGTACGGGGCGGCCAACTACGAGATCAACTCCGCGGTCGAGGTCTATGCGGACTTCATGTTCTCGCAGTACGAGAGCGGAAACATGCTGGCGGCCAACCCCGCCACCGGCCCCACCACCGGCTTCCGCGTCCCCTCGACCAACCCCTTCATTCCGGCCGAGTTGCGCGCCGTTCTGAACTCCCGGCCCAACCCGGCGGGCTCCTTCCGCCTGGACAAGCGCTTCAACGGGATCGGGCCGCGCCAGCAGACCGAGAACTACAACGTCTACCAGATCACCACGGGTGTCCGCGGCGACCTGATGCTTGGCGACTGGACCTACGACGCCTACCTCTCCTATGGCCGCGTCGATAACGGCACGACCTACACAGGCTATGTCTCGCGCTCGGCGGTCCAGCGCCTGCTGGACGCGCCCGACGGCGGCGCCTCGCTCTGCGCCGGCGGCTTCAACCCGTTCGGCGACAACGCGCTCAGCCCCGCGTGCATCGACTACGCCCGCCGCGTCGCCAAGAACACGACCGTCACCGATCAGCGGGTCTTTGAGGTCAACCTGCAGGGCAAGGCTTTCGAACTGCCGGCCGGCGAGGTGCGGGCGGCCCTCGGCGGGACTTATCGCGAGCAAAACTACGAGCTCACGCCCGACAATCTGCTGACGTCCACATTCACCCTGAACGGCGTCACGGGCCCCGAACTGGCCGGCAACTCCGCGCTGCCGCTCGCCGGCTCGGACACGGTCTATGAAGGCTACGGCGAAGTCCTGATCCCGCTACTGCGCGATCTGCCCTTCATCCGCAACCTGGAGACCAACCTCGGCTACCGGATCTCCAACTACGACTCCGTCGGCATGGTGAAATCCTACAAGGCCGATGCGAACTGGGAGATCGTGGACGGTCTGCGGGTTCGCGGCGGCATGCAACGCGCCGTCCGCGCCCCGTCGATCGGCGAACTGTTCGGACCGCAAAACCTGGCCTTCCCGTCCATCGGCGTGCCGGTCTCCTCGACCGGCGCCCGTCAGTTCTCGGGCGATCCCTGCGACATTCGCGGCGCCTATCGCGCCCCCGGCGCGGCCGGCGCGACCCAGGTTCGGGCTCTGTGCCTGGCGCAGAATGTTCCCACCCAGGTGATCGACGGCTACACCTTCTCAAACTCGCAAGTCGTCGGCCTGACCGGCGGCAACCCGGACCTTGAGGAAGAGACCGCCGACTCGTTTACCG
Source organism: Phenylobacterium sp. 58.2.17 (assembly GCF_026411515.1). NCBI lineage: Bacteria > Pseudomonadati > Pseudomonadota > Alphaproteobacteria > Caulobacterales > Caulobacteraceae > Phenylobacterium > Phenylobacterium sp. 58.2.17. The sequence continues at coordinate 44,163 of NZ_JAPMTQ010000026.1, forward strand.
TGGGTGTTACGTGGGAGTCGCAGTTCTCGAGCCCCTGGCTAAGCCAGCTGTCGGGTTCGATCGACTACTACGACATCACCATCGAGAAGGTTGTCGGCACGGTCTCCGTGACCGAGCAACTGCGCCGCTGCTTCAATCAGGATGGCGCCTCCAACCCGACCTACGATCCCAACAACTTCTTCTGCAAACTGTTCAGCCGTGACGCGAACTCGGGTCAGATCACCCAATCGCTCGAGACCAACGCAAACCTGGGCACGCTCGAAACCAAGGGCCTCGACTTCCAGGTCGACTGGCGTCTGAACCTGGCGGACATCGGCGCGCCCGACTGGGGCATGCTGGCGTTCAACGTGACCGGCTCCAAGCTGCTGGAGTGGCGGCGCCAAGACCTCCCGGGCGGCTCTTTCACCGATCGCAAGGGCACCGTTTCCAACGCCTTCGGCCTGACCCTGCCGGAGTGGAAGATCCTGTCCTCGGCGAACTGGATCTACGGTCCGGTGAACCTCGGCGTCCGGTGGCGTTACCAGGGCGCGGTCGAGAACTTCAACAACCGCGCCCAGACCATCGACGCCATCAACTATTTCGACCTCAACGGCTCCTGGAAGGTCAACGAGAAGGTGTCGCTGCGGGCGGGCGTCAACAACCTCACCGACGAAGAGGCGCCGGGCTACGCGCCGGCGATCTCCGGCAACACCGATCCTTCCACGTACGACCAGATCGGTCGCCGCTACTACGTCGGCCTGACCGCGAAATTCTAAGTTTCTGCTCCACAATCATCGGGAATATAATGATGTATCGCAAATTCGCGCTCACTCGGAGCAACATGCAGGCCTGCCTGGCCGGCATCGGCCTGGCCGTCATGGTCGCCGGGGGCGCCTCGGCGCATGACTTCTTCATCCTGCCGACCGCGTTCACGACGACGACGCACGGATCTCTGCCCGTGGACGTCACCATCGCCAGCAAGTTCCCCGAACTTGAGATCGCCCTTGGGGCCGACCGTGTCGCTGAGCTGCGCGTCGTCGGTGACCCGCAGGCGACCTTCAAAACTGCTGGCCCCGGTCCCAAGTCCATGAAGGCCCTTTTCGTGGGCCATACGCCGGGACTGGCGATCCTCTCGGCGCGCGGCACGCCGCGGGACGTCCAGTACCCGGAAGATCGGATTCACGGCATCCTGGAAGAGTACCAGGTCAGTCCCGAGGCCGTCCGATCCGTCGAGGCGCTGCCGCGTCCTCGCGTTCTGAAGGCGCTCTCCAGTCGTTTCGCCAAGTCCTTCGTCTGCGTTGAACGTTGCGAAGGCGGAAGCGACCCCACGCAACCGCTGGGCCATAGCCTGGAGTTCGTGGCGACGAAGGGTGCGGTGAAGAGCTTCACCCTGCTCTCCAACGGCGCGCCGCTGGCGAACTATCCCGTCGTCATCGCCAACCCCGACGGCACCCGGAGCAAGATGCGCACCTCCAGCGCCGGGAGTTTCGAGCTCCCGGCTGGTCCGTCCGGCCCGGTGATGCTGTTCGCGTCCGTGATGCAGCCGCCGGCAGACGCGGGTGGTCGCTTCAAGCTGGATCTTGCCTCGCTCACCCTAGGCGGGCGCTAGAGCTGCCTCAGCACTTTGAGGATCGCTGATGATCTAGACCTCTGCGGGGGTTTAGATCACGGCGAGTCATTCCTGACGGCGGTGTCGTGGAGGGTGATCAAGTCCCACCCCGGCCGACAGGAGAGTGGTTCGGTGGACGATCATCGGGCCATGTCCGAGATCGTCCATCGGCTGCGCGAAGGCAGCTGACGGCAGATGGACGCCTTCGCTTCCTAGAAGCGCGCGTGGCGCGCGATGGGGCCTTCAGGGGCGTTGACCGCGCACCCGCCAGATCCGATTGCCGACATCGTCCGCAACAAGCAGCGCACCGGTCTTGTCCAGGACCACGCCGACCGGACGGCCCATCGCCTTGCCGTCGGGGCTGATGAACCCGGTGAGGATATCGAGCGGCGGACCCGATGGCCGCCCGCCCGTGAAAGGCACGAAGATCACCTTGTAGCCGCTGCGGGGATTTCGGTTCCAAGACCCGTGCTGGCCGACGAAGGCGCCGCTGGTGAACGCCGCCGGCAGGACACCGGGGCGGGAAAAGGCCAGCCCCAACGAAGCGGTGTGCGGACCGAGCGCGTAGTCGGGCACGAGCGCCCGGGCGACCAACGCCGGATTTCCAGGCTTCACCCGGGTGTCCACGTTGCCTCCGAAGTAGCTGTAGGGCCAGCCGTAGAAGCCGCCGTCACGGACCGAGGTCATATAGTCCGGCACCAGATCGCTGCCGATCTCGTCGCGCTCATTGACCGTGGTCCAAAGTGCGCCGCCGACGGGTTCCCAGGCCAGACCATTGGGATTGCGCAGGCCCGAGGCGAAGATCCGGTGGGCGCCGGTGGCCGGATCGATCTCCCAGATCGCCGCCCGCCCTTCCTCGGCCGCCATCCCGTTCTCGGCGACATTGCTGTTGGAGCCGACGGTGGCGAAGAGACGCCGCCCATCGGGACTGGCGATCACGTTCTTGGTCCAATGGCGGTTGATCGTCCCCGCCGGGAGGTCCGCAACCTTCACGCCGGGTCCGGTCAGCGCCGTATCGCCGGCTCGATAGGTGAAGCGGCGAACCGCATCCGTGTCGGCGACATAGAAAGCCTCCCCGACCAGCGTCATGCCGAAGGGTGAGTTGAGTTTTTCGAGGAAGGCCGTGCGCTGGTCGGCGACCCCGTCGCCGTCCGTATCCCGCAGAAGCGTAATCCGATTGGCGCTGGGAACAGCCGCGCCGGCGCGCTTCATCACGCTCTTCATCACCCAGCCCTTCACCCCCTTGCCGTCGTCGGGGCGCGGCGGCGCGTTGGTCTCGGCGACCAGCACGTCGCCGTTGGGCAGCACGTAGAGCCAGCGCGGATGATCGAGCCCGTCGGCGAACGCATTCACCGCGAGCCCTGGCCCGGGCGTCGGCCCCACGCCCGCAGGCCAGGGATCGGCGGGAGCGATCTTCACCGTGGGAATGAGCGTGGTGACCGGCGGCGGCAGTCGGGGGCTCGGCCCCGTGCCATCGGCGACCGCCAGATGAGCGGTCTCGGCGCAAGCCGCCAAACTGATCGCCGCGCTCACGACCACGCCGACACTTGGGAAGATGCGCATCGGGCCGCTCCTCCAACAAACGTGAGTATCGAACGGCCCGCTCCTGGCGATGTTCCGCCGCGCCCCTGTGAGGCGCTGGCGCGCCTTGGCGCCCTTACGACCGAAGGTGCTTGACCTTCCGGGTGGTGGAAGCCGCACCAACCGAAACGAGAACCGCTCCTGCTCGTGAAAGGGCGATCCCGACCTGGATCGCGAAAGGCAAATTGATGACAGCAAAACGCCTGCTGGCCGCTGCGGCGACAAGCGCCGCGCTCGCCGTCGCTGGATGCAAGGGCGCAACGCCCTCCGCCGCTCCAGCGACGCCGCCCGCCGTCCCGGTGGCGCAGGTGGTCGCACGACAAACCACGCCCTTCGTCGAGTTCACCGGCGCGCTCAGCGCCATCAAGCAGGTCGAACTGCGTCCGCGCGTCGCCGGCTATATCCAGGGCGTCAGCGTGCCAGAAGGGCATTTCGTCCAGAAAGGGCGCGGCCTCTTCCACATCGATCCCCGCGCGTTTCAGGCGGCGCTAGACGCGGCGACCGCTCGCCTGCGCGAGGCCGAGGCCGCCCTGGCGCTGGCTCACGCCGAGCATGCGCGGGCCGAGCAGCTGTTCGCCCAGAAGGTCGTCGCCCGCGAGCGCCTGGACACCGCCACCGCCGCGCTGGATTCCCGCAAGGCCCAGGTCGCCGCGGCCAGAGCGGCGGTGAACGCCGCCGAACTGGACCTCGGCTTCACCCGCGTCACGGCGCCGATCAGCGGCCGCGTCGGCCAGGTTCTCGTCACCGAGGGCAACTATGTCGCCAACGGCGTGACGCCGCTGACGACGATCGTCTCGATCGATCCGCTCTACGTCTATTTCGACGTCGACGAACGCACCTATCTGCGCTCGCTCGCGGCCGCGCGCACTCCGACGAACCAAAAGGGCGCGGACGCCCCCAGGGTCATGGTCGCCCTGGCCACCGATCCCGACTATGCGCGGCCGGGCCGGGTCGACTTCCTCTCCAACGCCGCCGATCGCAAGACCGGAACCGTCCGCATCCGCGCCGCGATCGACAATCCTGACGGGGTGTTGACCCCGGGCCTCTTCGCCAAGGTCAAGCTGGAGACGGGCGCGCCGCAACAGCGGGTTCTCGTTTCCGACCAGTCGATAGGAACCGACCAAGGGCGTCGCTACGTGCTCGTCGTCGGCGCGGGCGACAAGACCGAGTATCGGCCCGTGGAGCTCGGCCCCGTGGTCGATGGTCTGCGCGTCATCGAACAGGGCCTGCGGCCGGGAGAGCGGATCGTCGTCAAGGGACTGGTGCGACCCGGCATGCAGGTCACGCCTCAACCCGCCGCGATCGACGGCTCCCCCCTGAAAGTCGCCAAGGACGCCGGCGAAGGAGTGCGGCGATGAGCTTCCCGCGCTTCTTCATCGACCGGCCGATCTTCGCGATCGTCCTGTCGGTCCTGATCGTGATCGCCGGCGCGGTCGCCTTCTTCCGCCTGCCGCTCAGCGAATATCCGGCGGTGACGCCGCCGACGGTGCAGGTCACCGCGGCCTATCCCGGCGCCAATCCCAAGGTCATCGCCGAGACGGTCGCCGCGCCCCTCGAGCAGGCGATCAACGGCGTCGAGGGCATGCTCTACATGTCCTCGCAATCGGCCACCGACGGCCGGATGATCCTGACCGTCACCTTCGCGCAGGGGACCGACGCGGACATCGCGCAAATCCAGGTGCAGAACCGCGTCTCGCGCGCCCTGCCCCGGCTGCCCGAAGAGGTGCAGCGCCAGGGCGTCGTGACGCAGAAGACCTCACCCGACGTGCTGATGGTCGTGCACCTGCTGTCGCCCGACAAGCGCTACGACCCGCTCTACATCTCGAACTACGCCTACCTCCAGGTCCGCGACGAACTCTCCCGCATTCCGGGGATCAGCGATGTCCTGGTCTGGGGCGCGGGCGAGTACAGCATGAGGCTGTGGCTCGATCCGGACCGCATCGCCGCGCGCGGCCTGACCGCCGGCGAGGCGATCGCCGCTGTCCGCGAGCAGAACGTCCAGGTCGCGGCCGGGTCCGTCGGCCAGGCGCCCGACGCCACCGCGGCCTTCCAGGTGACGGTGAACACGCTCGGACGGCTGACGGACGAGGAACAGTTCGGCGACATCATCATCAAGACGGGCGAGGACGGCCAGGTGACCCGCCTGCGCGACGTCGCCCGCGTGGAGATGGGGGCCGACGCCTATGCCCTGCGCAGCCTGCTCGACGGCGAGCCGGCCGTGGCGCTGCAGATCATCCAGAGCCCCGGCGCCAACGCGCTCGACGTCTCCAAGGCGGTGCGCGAGACCATGAGCCGGCTCGAAGGCAAGTTCCCCGAGGGGCTGACCTCGCGCATCGCCTACGACCCGACGCTCTTCGTCCGGGCCTCGCTCGAAGCGGTCGCGACGACCCTCCTCGAGGCCATCGTCCTGGTCGTGATCGTCGTGGTGCTGTTCCTGCGCAGCTGGCGCGCTTCGATCATTCCGCTCGTGGCGGTGCCGGTGTCGTTGATCGGCACCTTCGCCATCATGCATCTGATGGGCTTTTCGCTGAACACCCTGTCGCTGTTCGGTCTGGTCCTTTCGATCGGCATCGTCGTCGACGATGCGATCGTGGTCGTCGAGAACGTCGAGCGTCACATCGAAGACGGGAAGACGCCGGTCGAGGCCGCCAGGCTCGCGATGGACGAGGTCACCGGCCCGATCATCGCGATCACCTCGGTGCTCGCCGCCGTCTTCATTCCAACCGCCTTCCTCAGCGGACTCCAGGGTGAATTCTACCGCCAGTTCGCGCTCACCATCGCCATCTCGACGATCCTGTCGGCGGTCAGCTCGCTGACCCTCAGCCCGGCGCTGGCAAGCCTGCTTCTGAGAGCGCGCAAGCCTCAGGTCGCGCGTGACCCGCGAAGCCTGCGGGGGCGCGCCGACCGGGTCCTCGGAATGCTCGGCCGGCCGTTCCGGCGCACGCCCGACGCCTATGGCGGCACGGTCCGCAAGGTCGTCGGCGTCGGCGGCGTGGCGCTGCTGATCTATGTCGGGTTCCTGGGCCTGACCTTCCTCGGCTTCAAGGTCGTGCCGCCGGGCTTCGTGCCGATGCAGGACAAGTATTACCTCGTCGGGATCGCTCAGCTTCCGAACTCGGCCTCGCTCGATCGCACCGAGGCGGTCGTCAAGCAGATGTCCAAGATCGCGCTCGCCGAAGCCGGCGTCGAAAGCGTCGTCGCCTTCCCGGGGCTCTCGATCAACGGCTTCGTCAACGTGCCGAACGCCGCCGTCATGTTCGTCATGCTCGATCCGTTCGAGGACCGTACCTCGCCCGACCTGGCGGCGAACGCCATCGCCGGTCGCCTGCAGGGGAAGTTCGCGACCATCCCCGACGGCTTCCTCGGCGTCTTCCCGCCGCCGCCGGTCCCCGGACTGGGCGCGACGGGCGGGTTCAAGATGCAGGTCGAGGATCGCGGCGGTCACGGGCTCGAGGCTCTGGCGCAACAGACCCAGGCCCTGATGGCCAAGGCGACGGAGTCGGGCCAGGTCGGCGGACTGCTCACCAGCTTCGACGTCAACGCGCCGCAGCTCGATGTCGCCGTCGACCGCACCAAGGCGAAGGCCCAGGACGTGAGCCTGACGAGCGTGTTCGAGGCGCTGCAGGTCTATCTCGGCTCGCTCTACGTCAACGACTTCAACCGCTTCGGCCGCACCTACAAGGTGACGGCCCAGGCGGAGGCCGAACACCGCATGCAGGCCGAGGCCATCGGCCGCCTGCAGGTGAGGAACGCCGCGGGCGACATGCTCCCGCTGTCGGCGCTGGTCACCGTCACGCCGAGCTCGGGCCCAGACCGCGTCATCCGCTACAACGGCTATCCCTCCGCCGACATCTCGGGCGGCCCGGCGCCGGGCGTCAGCTCGGGCCAGGCGGTCGCGGCGATGGAGCGTCTGGCGGCGGAGACCCTACCGGAAGGCATGGCCTTCGAATGGACGGACCTGACCTACCAGCAGAAGCTGGCCGGAGCCTCGGCGCTGTTCATCTTCCCGCTCTGTGTGCTGCTCGCCTATCTGATCCTCGCCGCGCAGTACAACAGCTGGTCGCTCCCCCTGGCGGTGCTTCTCATCGTGCCGATGTGTCTGCTCAGCGCGATCGCGGGGGTCTGGCTGACCGGCGGCGACAACAACGTCTTCGTCCAGATCGGGCTCGTCGTGCTCGTCGGATTGGCGGCCAAGAACGCCATCCTCATCGTCGAGTTCGCTCGCACCCGGGAAGCCGAGGGCCTGACGCCGCTCGAGGCCGTCGTGGAGGCGTGCCGCCTGCGGCTGCGTCCGATCCTCATGACCTCGCTCGCCTTCATCGCCGGCGTCGTTCCGCTGATGCTCGCGAGCGGCGCGGGGGCCGAAATGCGCAAAGCCATGGGCGTCGCCGTCTTCGCCGGCATGCTCGGCGTAACGCTCTTCGGGCTGTTCCTGACCCCGGTCTTCTACGTGGTCATGCGCCGGCTGGCGGTGCGCTTCAAACGTCGGACGCCCCAGCCGGCGCCACATATCGAGGAGGTCGCGCCGTGAGACGCCTGCTTCATTCTCCCCTGCCGCCGCTGGGCGTCGCCATGCTGCTCGCCGGCTGCGTCACGGTCGGGCCGGACTACTCGCCGCCGCCGGCGGCGACGCCCGCGAGCTTCGGCGAAACCCCGGCCGGCGTCGGCCCGGGCGCCGTCGAGGCGATGTGGTGGCGCGCCTTCGAGGAGCCGGCGCTGGAGGCGCTGATCCGACAGGCGCTCACCGCCAACCACGACGTCGGGATCGCCGCCGCTCGCGTCGCGGAAGCCCGGGCGCTGCTTCGCGAGGCCCGCCGGGAGCATCTGCCGACGGGCGGAGCCTCGGCCAGCGATGAGCAACGCCGGCTCGGCGCGGTCGAAAGACCCGCGGGGGCGCCATCCGAGACCGAAACCTATCGCGTCGCGGTCGACGCCCAGTGGGAGATCGACCTGTTCGGCCGCCTGCGGCGCTCGACCGAAGCCGCCGTGGCCGAGGCCGGTTCACGCGAGGCGCTGCTGCGGGGCGTGCGGGCCGGCGTCGCGGCGGAGGTGGCGGCGACCTGGTTCGAGCTTCGCGGCATCGAGGCCGAACTCGCCGTCGTCGACGAGATCACCCGGCGCCAGAGCGAAAGCCTGCGGGTCGTCGAGCGCCTCCAGGCCGCCGGCTCGGCGAACGAGCTCGACCGCCTGCGCGCCGAGGCGCTGCTGCGCAACGTCGAGGCGGCGACGCCGGAGCTGGTCCGCCGCCAGGCCGCCGCGGTCAACGCCCTGGCGGTCCTGGTCGGCGAAACGCCCCAGGGGTTCAGACCGCCCAAGCCGACGCCGCCCAGCGGAGCGCCGGCCCTGCGGACTATCGCCGTCGGCCAGCCGGCCGACCTTCTGGCGCGTCGCCCGGACGTGGCGGCGGCCGAACGACAGCTCGCCGCGGCGACGGCGCGGATCGGGGTGGCGACGGCCGATCTCTATCCGCAGGTCCAGGTACGGGGCTCGATCGGGCTGCTGTCGGGACGCTTGGATGCGCTCGGCGACGGCGGCACGGAGTCGTGGTTCATCAGCCCCGTCCTGCGCTGGGCGCTTCTCGACACCGGTCGCGTGCGGGCCCGGATCGCGGCCAGCGAGGCGCGCGCGAAGGCCGCGCTGCTCGCCTACGATCAGACCGTGCTGCGCGCGCTTCGGGAAACCGACGACGCCTTCAAGGCCTACGGCGCAAGCGGCGACATGCTGCGGCTCCGCGTTCAGGAAGCGGCGGCGAGCGGCGAGGCGGCGCGTCTCGCCCGGCTCCGGTTCGCGGGCGGCGAAGGCGCCTATCTCGAGGTGCTCGACGCCGAGCGGTCCGACTTCGCCAGCCTGCGCTCGCTGGCGGTCGCGCGCACGAACCATCGGCTCGCTGTGGTTAGCATCCACAAGGCGCTCGGCGGGGGGTGGGACGTTTGCGCGGAAAGTCGCAAATGCAGCGGCGCCGAGGAAATCGCCCGCTAGGCGTGAGGGTTCTCCTTGGCGACGCAGCCCCACGCCGGGCATTCCCATGATCTCGGCGGAGACGAATTTCATACGCGCTAGCTGGTGCTTCAATGCCTGATGGCGCGGGTGCCCGCCTTGCTGATCGCCGTTGTGCGGACTAGAGATGGAGCTTCGGGGAAGCTCCCATGCTCGATGGCCTCCACTGCCGGATGCGGACGATCCTCGCCATGTGCTGCATGGCGTTGACGACCGTGCTCGCCGCGCAGGGCGCGATCACGACGGTTGACCAGGTTCAACATGCCCTGGGCGTCGATCATGCCCCGACCGCCATGGCCGGCGCCGTCCACTACGACCATGACGATGACCACGCCCACGTGCATTCATCGGCGGCGGCCGACAGCGATCTGTCCCATTCCGACGATGAGGACGGCCAGCCGAGCCATCATCATGCGACCGAAGGCCCACAACTGGCGACGCTCTCCGTCGCACGGCTGGCCGAAGTCGTGCTCGTGAGGGCCGCCATGCCGCCAACCCGGCGGTCTGACGGCTCGGTCTTGTTCGTCGGGGCTCGGCTCGAACGCCCTCCCAAGGCCGCCTCAAAGACCATCGCCTAACGCGTGCCGGCGATCAGGCCGCGCGCGCCCGATCCCCTGTCTTCGAGAGACCACATGTCCATTTTCCATAGGGGCTGCGCCTTGGCGCGGCTCGCCCCGGCGTCGCAGATCGCGGCGCTGGTCCTGGCGCTGGCGCTCGGCAACCTCACCTCGGTGGTGGCCCTAGGGTTCACCGCCTGGGCCT
>NZ_JAPMTQ010000027.1:0-52753 GCF_026411515.1 Phenylobacterium sp. 58.2.17
TGTGGGCGCAGATCGAGCGGCGGCTGGCGGCCAACGACAACGCCGCCGGCGTGCGCCGGCGGCTGCGGTTCTGGCGCACGGCGACGCTCGGCTCGATGGCGGTGACGGCGGCCAGCCTGGCGGCGGTGGCGTTCCTGGCCGCCCGTCCGCCCGAGGTGGTCACCCAGCCGCGGCCGCCGATGGGGCCGATGATGAACGCCAGGCTGATGAGCGGCGGCGGCCAGCCGATGTTCCTGGCGGCCTACGATCCGGAGCGGAAGGCGATCATGGTGGCCTCGCTGGTCCCGCCGGGGGCCGATCCTGACCACAGCCACGAGCTGTGGCTGATCCCCGCCGACGGGAGGCCGCGGTCGCTGGGGCTCATCGACCCCGGCGCCTCCAAGGCCATGCCGATGTCTGAGCCGATGGCGGAGATGACCAAGGAGGGGGTTTCCCTGGCCGTCACGGTCGAACCGCGCGGCGGTTCACGCGGGGACGGGCCGTCCGGGCCGATGGCGGCGGTCGGCAAGCTCACGCGGCTCTAGATCCGATTTGGATCGGATCTTGCTCGGGGATCTTTGAAATCGGGCGATTTCTTCGCTGAACCGGGAGCCGTTGCGGCGGAAAATGCTCTAGCGGCGCTGGTGCGGCGCGGGCGAAGCGCCCTATGTTCGCCGTCCAGTTGAGAGGTTTCTAGTCCATGAGAACGAGTCTGCTTGCGGCGAGCGCCGCGGGCCTGCTGCTGCTGTCAGCCGGCGCGGCGTCGGCGGCCCCCGAACTGCACAAGGACGGCATGACGGTGAAGGAGATCCAGGCCTGGCTGCTGGAGAGCGGTTACAAGGCCGAGCTGAAGAAGGATGACGGCGAAGGCTACGTCTCCAGCTCCGCGGAGGGCGTCAGCTTCGAGGTCTATCCCAACGACTGCAACGCCGGCCGCTGCGCCTCGATGCAGATGGTCGCGGCGTTCAACGTGAAGACCAAGCTGAACGCCGAGAAAGCGAACGAGTGGAACTCGGCCAAGCGCTACGTCGACTGCTACATCGACGACGAGGGCGATCCCTGGTTCACCTACGACATCAATGTCAGCCCGGGCGGCACGCGCGCGGCGCTCGACGACAACTTCAGCGTCTGGCTGAGCTTCCTGCCCGACATCAAAGAGCACATCGGGTGGTAGAACGAGAAAGGCCGACGCCTGAGCGCCGGCCTTTCGTCTTTTTCGTCTATTTCTTCGCCGCGTCCATGTAGCCGGCGAAGCGCTCGAACAGGTAGAGCGAGTCCGTCGGGCCGGGGGAAGCCTCCGGGTGGTGCTGGACGCTGAACACCGGGCGGTCCTTCAGGGCGATGCCGGCGTTGGTGCCGTCGAACAGCGAGACGTGGGTCTCGACCACCGGTTCGGGCAGGCTGTCGCGGTCCACGGTGAAGCCGTGGTTCATCGAGACGATCTCGACCTTGCCGGTCGTCACGTCCTTCACCGGGTGGTTCGCGCCGTGGTGGCCCTGTTCCATCTTGACGGTCCTGGCGCCGAGGGCGCGGGCCATCATCTGGTGGCCCAGGCAGATGCCGAACACCGGCACGCCGCTCTCGACCAGCTTCTTGATCTCCGGAACGGCGTACTCGCCGGTCGCGGCCGGGTCGCCGGGGCCGTTCGACAGCAGCACGCCGTCGGGCTTGCGGGCCAGGACCTCCTCGGCGGTGGTCTTGGCCGGCACGACGGTGACCCGAGCGCCGATCGAGGTCAGGGCGCGCAGGATGTTGCGCTTCACGCCGTAGTCCAGGACCACGACCTCGTACTTGGCCTCGGGCGCGGGCTTGGCGTAGCCCTCGGGCCAGTTCCACAGGCCCTCGTCATAGACGAACGGCTGCAGGCAGGAGGCGTCCTTGGCAAGGTCCGCGCCTTCGAGGCCGGCCCAGGCCTTGGCCTTTTCGACTAGGGCGGGAATGTCGAACCTGCCGTCCGGATCATGGGCGATGACGCCGTGCGGCATGCCGTTCTCGCGGATCGAGCGAGTCAGGGCGCGGGTGTCGACGCCGGCCAGGCCGATGACGCCGCGGCGCTTCATCCAGGTGTCGAGGTCGCCGTCGGCGCGCCAGTTGGCCGGCGCGGTGGGCACGTCGCGGAAGATCGCGCCGCGCGCCGCGGTTTCGGCTGAGCCGGACATCTGCTCGATGTCTTCGAGATTCACCCCGACATTGCCCATGTGCGGGAAGGTGAAGGCGACGATCTGCGACATGTAGGAGGGGTCCGTCAGGATCTCCTGATAGCCGGTCATGGCGGTGTTGAAGCAGACCTCGCCGACCGCGTCGCCGGTCGCGCCGACGCCGACGCCCTGCAATACGGTTCCATTGGCGAGAACCAGAACGCCCGTGACACCCGGGAGCAGTTCAACAGTCATCTGGCGTCTCCATTAGAGGGGGGCATGCTCGCAAAAAGACGGGCCAGGGTGAACCCCGCCCGTTCTTCAACTGTCCGCATGTTTCGGCAAACGGCCGCGTACCTACTGACTCGCGCCGGGCGGGTCAATGCGGCGCGCCGGCCTTCCGTCGGGTTTCGCCTCGAGGTCAGCCGGTCAGCACGCCGGAGATCGCCTCGAACAGGGCGTCGGCGCGCACCGGCTTGCCGATGTGCCGGTCGGCGCCGGCTTCGGTCGAGGACCTCAGATCATCCGGCGAGGTGTTGGCGCTGATCACGATGATCGGCGCGCGGGGCAGACCGGAGCCCTCGGCCTTGCGGATCGCGCGGATCGCGGTCAGGCCGTCCATCACCGGCATCCGCAGGTCCATCAGCACCAGGTCGAAGCCGCCGCGCCGCCAGGCCTCGACCGCCTCCTCGCCGTTCTCCACGCTGGTCACCTCCGCGCCGGCCGCACCCAGCATCAGCTCGAGCACCTTGCGATTGGTCGGGTTGTCGTCGGCGGCCAGGATCCGCAGGGCAGGGGCCTCGCCGTCCTGGATCGGGGCCTGGGCGGCGTCGGTCTCATGCGCGGCGTCGCCGTAGTCCAGCAGGCCGCCGACAAGCCGGTCGAGCTGGCGGGCCGAGCCGCGGATGTCGGCGATCAGGCCGTGCTGCTCGTCGGTAAGCGAGGTGCGTTCGAGCGCCGCGATCAGGCCCAGGACGCCGTTCAGCGGCGTGCGCAGCTCGTGGCTCATGTCGGCGACGAACTCGGTCTTGGCGCGGCTGGCGACCTCGGCGCGGTGCAGCGCGTCCTCCAGCGCCGCGGCCTGGCGCTTCATCTCCGTGATGTCGACCCGCAGGCCGATCACCCCGCCGTCGGCGGTGCGCCGTTCCTCGATCATCAGCCAGCGGCCGTCGGCGAGACGCTGTTCGTGACGCTCGCCGGTGGGGTTCTTCAGCTTGGCCAGGCGCGCGGCCAGCCATTCCTCCTCGCGGCCGACGGCGTCGGGATAGTCACCGCGGGCGACGCCCGTGCGCAGGGTGTCGGCCAGGGTGACCTGCGACGAGAACAGGTCGGCTGAGCGATGGTAGATCTCGGCGTATCGCTTGTTCCAGAGCAGGTAGCGCCCATCAGCGTCGAGGAAGACGATGCCCTCGGGCAGCAGGTCGAGCGCCTCGCGCAGGCGCTGACCGGCGATGACGGCCTGCGCGTTGGCGGCGGCCAGCGCCCGCCCGCCCAGCAGGCGGGCGATTCGGTCCCGAAGCCTGACCCTCGGCATTTCGCTCCCCGACGATTCTCCCCCAAGCCCATGAAGCGCCGATCCTCCCGGAGCCAGGCGAACTGAGACGCGCGGGACCGCGGATCGCGCGTTAAGCTCAAGCTTTGGGCGCCGGGGTTCGCTTTTCGCGCGCGAGCGTCTATTTCGGCGGCCATGAGCATTACGACGGTCGGCCTCGATGCCGATGACACCCTCTGGCACAACGAGACGATTTTCCGGCTGACCCATGACAGGTTCAGCGAGCTGCTGTCCGACGTCGCCGACAAGGCGACGCTGGAGACGCGGCTGGCCGAGGTCGAGAAGCGCAATCTGCGGCTCTACGGCTACGGGGTGAAGGGCTTTACCCTGTCGATGATCGAGACGGCCATGGAGATGACCGGCGGCGAGGCGCCCGGCCACGTGATCCGCGAGATCCTGGCGGTCGGCCGCGAGATGCTGAGCGAGCCGGTCGAGCCGTTGCCCGGGGTCGACGACACCCTGGCCGAGCTTTCCAAGCGCTACCGGCTGGTGCTGATCACCAAGGGCGACCTGCTGCACCAGGAGCAGAAGCTCGCCGCCTCGGGCCTGGGCGACCTGTTCGCGGCCGTCGAGATCGTCAGCGAGAAGGACGCCTCGACCTATAGCCGCGTCTTCGCCCGCCACGGCACCGGCGCCGAGCAGGCGGTGATGTGCGGCAACTCGATGCGCTCGGACATCCTGCCGGCGATCGAGGCCGGGGCCTACGGCGCCTATGTGCCCTATCCGCTGATCTGGGCGCACGAGATGGCCGACGCGCCCGAGGGGCATGCGCGCTTCGCCGAACTGGCCAGCATCCGTGACCTGCCGGCCTGGATCGACGGGCTGGACTGACGATTTTTCCGCCGCCGGTGTCACAGCCGGCGGCGCCGGGCCGTCCTTGCGGGCGATGGTTCGGAGAAATCACATGTCGCGCATTCTCGCCGCCGCCTTGGCGGTGCTGCTGGGGCTCAACGCCCTGGCGATGCTGGTTGCTTCCTTCTGGTGGTACAACACCGTACCGGGCGTCATAGCCACCGGCCCCTACAATCCCCATTTCGTTCGTGACATCGGGGCGACCTATTTGGTCGTCGCCGGCGGCCTGGCCTGGTTCGCCATGAGGCCGGTCCAGGGCTGGCCGGCGCTGGTCGCCGGCGCCGCCTTCCTGGTGCTGCACGCCGCCGTCCACGTGTTCGACGCCAGCTGTTCGGCCGATCCGATCGCCGATCTGATCCGCGACCTGCCGGGCGTGTTCGCTCCGGCGCTGATCGCCGCCGCCGTCGCCGTCTTCAACCGCCCCGCCAGGACAGGAGCCGCCTGATGCTGAAAGCCCTGCTCGCCCGCCAGATCGGCAAGATGGAACGCCGCTGGGGCTATGACGCCAGCTATCTGCGCCATGTCCTGGCCGCCAATACCGGCAGCCTGCTGCGGTTCGGGCTGGTCGGCTCGATGGTCGACGCCAAGTCCGCGCCCGCCTCGGCCATCGCGGCGGCCAAGCTGGTCGGGACCCTGGCCGAGGACTGCGGACCCTGCACCCAGATCGTCGTCGACATGGCTTCGGCCGAAGGCGTCTCGCCGCAGGTCCTGCGCGCCCTGCTGGCGGGCGACGAGGGGGCGATGTGCGGGGAGGCGGCCCTGGCCTGGCGCTTCGCCCGCGCCAGCCTGGCCCGCGACATGGCCGCCGCCGACCCGCTACGGGACGAGATCGTCCGCCGCTGGGGCGACCGGGGGCTGGTGGCGCTCGGCCTCGCCCTGACGACCGCACGCATGTACCCGACGCTCAAATACGCGCTCGGCTACGGCAAGAGCTGTTCAAAGGTGACCGTGGACGGCCAGGCCGCTCAGGTGGCCCATGCCCCGCTGGCGGCGTAGGATCCCGTCCATGGTCGCCGACGTCGAAACCTTCGAGGCCCAGCGCCAGCGCCTGACCCGGCTGGCCTATCGGATGCTGGGCTCGGTCGCCGAGGCCGAGGATGCGGTCCAGGACGCATGGCTGCGCTGGACGCGGACGGACGAGGAGGTCCGCGACCCGGCCGGCTGGCTGGTGCGGGTGACCAGCCGGCTGTGCATCGACCGTCTGCGCTCGGCCAAGGTTCAGCGGGAGGCCTATCGCGGCCCCTGGCTGCCCGAGCCGCTGATCGAGGAACTGAGCGTCGATCCGCTCGAGCGGGCCGAGGACGTGTCGGTCGCCTTCCTGCTGGCGCTGGAGCGGCTGTCGCCGCTGGAGCGGGCGGTGTTCCTGCTGCACGACGTGTTCGACGAGGACTACGCCTCGGTCGCCGAGACCCTGGGACGCAACGAAGCGGCGGTGCGTCAACTGGCCGCTCGCGCTCGCACCCACGTCAAGGACAGCAAGCCGCGCTTCACGGTCAGCCAGGAAGACGCGGCCAAGCTCGCCGCCGCCTTCATGGCCGCGGCCGCCCAGGGCGACATGAAGGCGCTGTCGGCCGTGCTCGCCGAGGACGCGGTGCTGATCTCGGACGGGGGCGGCAAGCGCGCTGCGGCGCTGCGGCCGATGAGCGGGCGCGAGGACATCATCCGCCTGCTGGAGGGCATCGCCTGGCGTGCAGGCGGTTCGCCCCTGTGGCCGGTCAGCTTCCGCGCCGTGCGGATCAACGGTTATCCCGGCGTGATCATGGAACGCGAGGACGGCCCGATGACGGTGGCGTTCCAGCCGGGGGAGGACGGCAAGCTGGCGGCGATCTATCTGGTGCGCAATCCGGACAAGCTAGGGCGCCTGCCGGCCCCCTAGTGCGCGGCGGCCTTGCGCTTGGGCGCCAGGTGCAGGACGCCGGCGATGATCGCGCCGATCACGAAGCCGACGACCGCCGAGCCGACGGCGAAGGTCAGCCAGCCGGTGACCGGCCCGATCGCGGGAACCTGGCCGGCCCAGTGCGCCGCGCCTTCGACCCAGACCGGGACCGGCGTCAGGTGGAAGTGCTCCAGGCCGTGGACGATGATGCCGCCGCCCACCCACAGCATGGCCGCGGTGCCGATGACGGTCAGCCAACTCATAACCACCGGCATGCCCTTGACCAGGCCGCGCCCCAGGGCCCGGCCGCCGCGGGAGTTGCCGCGGGCCATGTGCAGGCCGATGTCGTCCATCTTCACGATCAGACCCACCACGCCATAGACCGCTGCGGTGATGAGGATTCCGACCAGGAGCAGGGCGCCGGCCTGGATCCCGATCGGGCGGTCGGCGACGTCGGCCAGGGCGATGGCCATGATTTCCGCCGAGAGGATGAAGTCGGTGCGGATGGCGCCGGCGACCTTCTGGTTCTCGAGATCCTTGGCGCTGAGCGCCAGTTCCTCGGGCTCGTCGGCTTCGTCGTGGCCGCTGATCGCCTCGATGATCTTCTCGGTGGCCTCGAAGCAGAGATAGGCGCCCCCCATCATCAGCAGCGGCGTCACCGCCCAGGGGGCGAAGGCGCTGAGCAGCAGCGCGCCCGGCAGCAGGAACAGCAGCTTGTTACGCAGCGAGCCGATGGCGATGCGCAGCACGATGGGCAACTCGCGGTCCGGCGTGAAGCCCATGGCGTAGCCTGGCGTCACCGCGGTGTCGTCGACCACCACCCCGACCGCCTTGGCCCCGGCCTTGCCGGCGGCGGCGCCGACGTCATCGATCGAGGCGGCGGCGACCTTGGCTATGCCTGCGACGTCGTCGAGCAGCGCGACAAGTCCGGAAGCCATCGGGAACCTCTGCTGATTGAAAGACTTGAGCCTGTACCATGGGTCGGTACGAGCTAACCGCGCGAGCGTAAAGGCCGCTTTGCTCCTCCGTCCCGACGGGCTGTGGATGGGATTGGTTTCGATGCAACGGCCGAGCAAGGATGGAGATCCTGCGCCGTTTGTGGTCGGCGACAGTCGGATGATCCGGCTGGTGCGCGAGTTTGACTGGGCGGCGACGTCGCTCGGGGCGGCTTCCGACTGGCCGCCCGAGCTCAAGACGATGGTCAATTTCATCCTGGAGTCGCAGTTTCCGGCCGCCATCGTGTGGGGTAAGGATCTGACGACGATCTACAACGATGCCTTCCTGCCGATCCTGGGCGACAAGCCCGAGGCGCTGGGGCGCTCGTTCGCCGACGTCTGGGCGGAGGTCTGGGACCAGATCGGACCCATCCTGGATCGCGCCTTCGCGGGCGAGGCGACGTTCATCAAGGACTTTCCGTTGATCGTGAACCGTTCCGAGGCACCCGCGCAGGCTTGGTTCACCTTCTGCTACAGCCCATTGCGCCTGGCGAGCGGCGACATCTGCGGCGTGGTCGATACGGTGGTCGAGACCACCGCCACCGTGCGGGCCCACGCCGACATGGACCTCCTGGCCCTGGAGATGAGCCACCGGCTGAAGAACACCATGGCCACCGTCCAGGCGCTGGCGGCGCAGTCGCTGAAAGAGGTGGTCGAGCGCAGCGTGGTCGAGGAATTCCTCGACCGGATCGTCACCCTCGGCAATGCGCACGACGTGCTGTTCCGCCAGAACTGGCAGGCGGTGTCGCTGCTGCGGGTCGCCGAGGCCACGCTGGCGCCGCTTGATGGCCTCGGACAGATCCATTTGAAGGGGCGCGACGTCCAGATCGGCGTGCGGACCACGATGGCGCTGTCGCTGGTGCTGCACGAACTGGCCACCAATGCGGCGAAGTACGGGGCGCTGTCGACGCCCCAAGGCCGTGTCGAACTGGAATGGAGCGTGCAGGCCGGGACCTTCCACCTGCGCTGGCGCGAGCGCGGCGGCCCGCCGGTCCGATCGCCGACCCACACGGGCTTCGGCACCCGGCTGATCGACCTGGGGCTTACGCCGGACGGCTCGGTGGAGCGGCGCTATGGGGCCCGGGGCGTCGAGGTCGACATCGAAGCGCCTGTGCACGGATTGCTGGATCAGTGAGCTAGGGGCTACGCCGATGCCTCGTGCGCTGTATCATCGCCGCCGTGCGGGTCGACGAACATTTCCTGGATGAGATCAAATCACGCCTCCGCCCGTCGGATGTGATCGGGCGGACGGTGAAGCTGCGCAAGCAGGGCCGCGAGTATGTCGGCCTGTCGCCGTTCAACAAGGAAAAGACGCCGTCGTTCTATGTGAACGACGAGAAGGGTCAGTTCTTTGATTTCTCGTCGGGCAAGAACGGCGACCTGATCACCTTCCTCCAGGAAACCGAGCGCCTGACCTTCATGGAGGCGGTCGAGCGGCTGGCCGCTGAGGCGGGCCTGTCGATGCCCGAGGCCGACCCCCGCTCGGCCGAGCAGGAGCGCCAGCGCCAGGGCCTGTCCGACTGGATGGAGGCGGCCGCCCAATGGTTCGAGGGCGCGCTGCGCCGGCCCGAGGGCAAGGAAGCCCGCGCCTACCTGGAACGCCGCGGCCTGCCGGAATCCGAATGGGCGCGATTTCGCCTCGGCTTTTCGCCGCCGGGCCGGACGGCGCTGAAGGACTATCTGATCACCAAGGGCGCGCGGCCAGGGGAACTGGTCGAGGCCGGCCTGCTGATCGCGCCGGAGGAGGGCGGGGCGCCCTACGACCGATTCCGCGACCGCATCATCTTTCCGATCTCCGACCACCGCGGCCGGATCCTGTCGTTCGGCGGCCGGGCGATGGATCCGCAGGCCCGAGCCAAGTACCTCAACGGGCCGGAAAGCCCGCTGTTTCACAAGGGCCGCACGCTCTACGGCATCGGCGAGGCCCGCAAGATCCTCGGCGCGGCCCCTAGCGGCGAGAGCCCGCCCCTGGTCGTGGTC
This sequence comes from Phenylobacterium sp. 58.2.17, assembly GCF_026411515.1. Classification (NCBI taxonomy): domain Bacteria; kingdom Pseudomonadati; phylum Pseudomonadota; class Alphaproteobacteria; order Caulobacterales; family Caulobacteraceae; genus Phenylobacterium; species Phenylobacterium sp. 58.2.17. The sequence goes on from NZ_JAPMTQ010000027.1 coordinate 9,373, forward strand.
GAAGGCTACATGGATGCGATCGCATGCCAGCGGGCCGGGGTCGCCGCCGTGGCGCCCCTGGGCACCGCGCTTACCGAAGAGCAGATGGAGATGCTCTGGCGGCTGCACGGCGAGCCGACCCTTTCGTTCGATGGCGACCGGGCCGGGCGCCAGGCGGCCTCGCGCTCCATCGACCGGGCGCTGCCGCTGCTCAAGCCTGGCAAGAGCTTCAAGTTCGCGATCGTCGAGGGCGGCAAGGATCCCGACGAGGTGCTGCGCGAGCAGGGCGCGCCGGCGCTCCGCGCCCAGTTGTCGCAGACCACGGCGTTCGTCGATGCGCTGTTCACCCGCGAACACGATCTTGAACCGCTGGACACGCCCGAGCGGCGAGCCGGCTTCAAGAACCGCCTGCGCAACGCCGCGGCGCTGATCGCCGACAAGGACCTGCAGCAGGCCTATCGCGAAGCGTTGATGGAGCGGTTCGATGCGACCGGCCCGAGGGCGCGCGCGGCCCCCGAGCAAGGCGCCCGGCCGCAACGTGGAAATGCAGGCGGTTCAAGAGGTTGGCGCGGCGGCGGGCGCGAATGGATCGACCCTGCGCCGACCGAGGCCGGGCGCGAGGCGGCGCGCCGGCTGGCCGTGTCGATCGACCCGGTGGCCGCCGCCCTCGCCAAGTATGCGATCGCCGATCCTGGCGTTCTGGACGAACATCTGGAGAACTCGTTCCTCGCCAAAGGCTTCGGTGTGGAAGCTCTAGCGAAGCTGACGGGCGAGATCATTGGTTTCAGATTGGAGGCCGATCATCTTGACAGCGCGACTCTTGCACGCCATCTGGCCTCTTGCGGGTTTAATGCGCTGCTGACAGACATCGACCGGGCCGCTGCGAAATCGGGCGCGCCCATCTTGAAACCGGATGTCTCCCTCGACGTCGCTAGATCCCAGTGGTCGCATGCTTTCGCGGGCCTTTCACGGCTCGCGGCGCTCGACGAGGCTATTGCGTCCGCAAAGGGAAACCTTAGCGGTCGTTCCGATATGGAAGCTCTCGAGCGTCTGAAAGGCGAACGCGACACGCTGAAACGCGCGATCAGAACGGGAACGATTTGGGCGGGAGAAGGGTCGTAAGGGAGTACGACCGTCTTATCGCTATTGGAGCATCTTCGGCCCGCGCCTTGCATGGCGCAGCCGAAATCCGGAGACCTAGATGAGCACCAACACGGCTGAAGCGGAAACCACGGAAACGACTGGCGGTGATGGTCCGCTGCTCGACCTCACCGACGCCGGCGTAAAGAAGTTCATCAAGCAGGCCAAGGCCCGCGGCTACGTCACCATGGACGAGCTGAACAAGGTCCTGCCCTCTGAGGAAGTCACCTCCGAGGCCATCGAAGACACCCTCGCCATGCTCTCGGAGATGGGCGTCAACGTCGTTGAGGCTGAAGAGGACGCCGAGGGCGGCGAAGTCGCCGTTCGCGAAGAGACGGCCGTCGTCGAGACGACCAAGGAGCCGGCCTACGACCGGACCGACGACCCCGTGCGCATGTACCTGCGCGAGATGGGTTCGGTGGAGCTGCTCTCGCGCGAGGGCGAAATCGCCATCGCCAAGCGCATCGAGGCCGGCCGCGACACGATGATCCGCGGGCTGTGCGAAAGCGCCCTGACCTTCGAAGCCATCATGGTCTGGCGCGAGGAGCTCGGCTCCGGCCGCATCCTGCTGCGCGAGGTCATCGACCTCGAACAGACCTACGGCGGCGCCAACGCCGCGGCGGCCGAACTGGCCGGCGGGACTGAAGGCGAGAGCGAAGAAGAAGAGACCACCGAAGACGGCGAGGCCGTCGCCAAGGCTGAGGGCGCCGAGGACGACGACGACTTCGACGACGGCGCCGGTCCGACGATCAGCGCCATGGAAGGCGAACTGCGCGAAGGGGTCATGGCGACCCTCGACGCCATCGCCTCGGAGTTCGACTCGTTTCGCGCGCTGCAGGAAAAGCTGGTCGGCAAGCGCCTGAAGGGCGAAGACCTCTCGGACGCCGACCGCAAGGCCTACACCAGCGCCTCGCTGGCCATCGTCCAGCACCTGAAGACGCTGAAGCTGAACAACAACCGCATCGAGGCGCTGGTCGAGCAGCTCTATGCGATCAACAAGCGCCTGATGGGCCTGGAAGGCCGCCTGCTGCGCCTGGCCGACAGCTACGGCATTTCGCGCTCGGAGTTCCTCAAGGCCTATTTCGGCCAGGAGCTGTCGCCGAACTGGACCGACCAGGTGAAGCCGCTGGGCGTGCGCTGGACCAAGTTCGTCGAGAACGACGCCGGCCAGATCGGCGACATCCGCGCCGAGGTCGCCGCCCTGGCCACCGAAACCGGCGTGCCGATCGACGACTACCGCCGTATCGTCCAGACCGTCCAGAAGGGCGAGCGCGAAGCGCGTCAAGCCAAGAAGGAAATGGTCGAGGCCAACCTGCGCCTCGTGATCTCCATCGCCAAGAAGTACACCAACCGCGGCCTGCAGTTCCTGGACCTGATCCAGGAAGGCAACATCGGGTTGATGAAGGCGGTCGACAAGTTCGAGTACCGCCGCGGCTACAAGTTCTCGACCTATGCGACCTGGTGGATCCGTCAGGCGATCACCCGCTCGATCGCCGACCAGGCCCGCACGATCCGGATCCCGGTGCACATGATCGAGACGATCAACAAGATCGTCCGCACCAGCCGCCAGATGCTGCACGAGATCGGCCGCGAGCCGACCCCGGAGGAACTGGCTGAAAAGCTGGCCATGCCGCTGGAAAAGGTCCGCAAGGTCCTGAAGATCGCCAAGGAGCCGATCTCGCTCGAAACCCCGATCGGGGACGAGGAAGACAGCCACCTGGGCGACTTCATCGAGGACAAGAACGCGATCCTGCCGATCGACGCCGCGATCCAGTCGAACCTGCGCGAGACCACCACCCGCGTGCTGGCTTCGCTGACGCCGCGCGAGGAGCGCGTCCTGCGCATGCGCTTCGGGATCGGCATGAACACCGACCACACCCTCGAAGAGGTCGGTCAGCAGTTCAGCGTCACCCGCGAACGGATCCGTCAGATCGAGGCCAAGGCGCTTCGCAAGCTGAAGCACCCGTCGCGTTCGCGGAAGCTGCGCAGCTTCCTCGACAGCTAAGACTATTCGGCGCTGGCAGCGCCCTGACGCCCTCGACTAAGCTCTGCGGAGGTTGGTCGAGGGCGTTTTTATGAGTCTTTCCCTAGCATTGGCGCGGGCGCTTGCCGGCGCGGCCGCGCTCGCGGCGGCGTCGACCGGCGTCCAGGCTCAGCCGGACGACCGCGGGGCCGACCGCATCAAGGCCCATGTCGCCTTCCTGGCCGACGACCTGCTGCAGGGGCGCGAGGCGGGGACGCCCGGCTTCGATATCGCCGCGGCCTATGTCGCCAGCCAACTCGCGCAACTGGGCGTGCAGCCCGGCGCGGCCGATGGGACCTACTTCCAGCGCGTGTCGATGGTCGCCGGTCGGTCGTCGGACGAGGGGGCGCTTGTCCTGACCTCGAAGGCCGGGCCGACGCCGCTGAAATTCGGAGAGGACTATCTTCCCGGCCGCAATCTGCTGTCGGCGACGACGCATGTGGCGGCGCCGCTGGTCTTCGTCGGCTACGGCGTGCGCACAGCCAGGCAGGACGACTATGCCGGCCTCAACGTGAAGGGGAAGATCGTCGTCGCGCTCAGCGGCGCGCCCGCCGGCCTCCAGACCGAAGAGCGCGCCTACTACGCCAACTCCCGCACCAAGCGCCTGGCGGCCGAGGCGCGGGGCGCGGTCGGCTTCATCACCATCATGGCGCCTTCCGACGAGACGCGGCGACCGTTCGCCAACAGCGCGCGCCAGTGGCGCAACTGGGGCATGGCCTGGCGCACGGAGGCCGGAGAGGCCTTCTCGCCCGCCGCATCGACCCCCGATCTGGGAATGCTGAGCGTGACCGGGGCGGCCAAGCTGTTCGTCGGCGCGCGCCGGTCCTACGACGAGGTGGTCAAGGCTGCGGAGGCCGGCGCGCCGCCCCGCTTCGCCCTGGCTCAGGGCCTCGACGCAACGATCAACACCGAGGCGAAGCTCGTCGAAAGCGCCAACGTCGTCGGCCGCATCGAGGGCGCCGACCCGAAGCTGAAGGGCGAGGTCGTCGTGCTGTCCGCCCACCTCGACCACATCGGCGTGACCCCGCCAATCAACGGCGACAGCATCAACAACGGCGCGCTCGACAACGCCGGCGGGGTGGCGACGACGCTGGAGGTCGCCCGCGCCTTCGTCGAGGGCGAGCGGCCGCGTCGGACGCTGCTGTTCCTGCTGAACACCGCCGAGGAGAAGGGCTTGGTCGGCTCGGACTATTTCGCGCGCAACCCGCCGACCTCGGCGCCGATCGTGGCGAACATCAATCTCGACATGCCGATCCTGACCTACGATTTCGTCGACGTGGTCGCTTTTGGGGCCGAACGCTCCAGCCTCGGCCCGGCGGTGCAGCGCGCGGCCGGACGCATGGGCGTGAGGCTGTCGCCGGACCCGCTGCCCGAGGAGGGGCTGTTCACTCGCAGCGACCATTATCGCTTCGTCGAGCAGGGCGTGCCGTCGGTGTTTCTGATGACCGGCTTCGAGAACAGCGGGCGAGAGGCCTTCACCTCGTTCCTCAAGGACCACTACCACAAGCCTAGCGACGACCTTTCGCTGCCGATCGACTACCGCGCCGGGGCGAAGTTCGCGGCGATCAACTACGAGATCGCGCGCGAGGTGGCCGACGCCGACGCCCGTCCGGCCTGGAACGACGGCGACTTCTTCGGGACGCTGTTCGTCAGACCGTGACAGAACGCTGATAGGCGAGCAGGCTCGGCTCATCAGGATGAGGTGGGCAGATGCGCAGAATAATCCTCGGGCTCGCGGCGGGGCTGGCGCTGGCGGCGGGCGCGCAGGCGCAGACGGTGGTTCCGCCGCCCAAGATGAGCCAGGCCGAAGGCGTGCAGTTGTTCGAAGCTGGCGGGTTCAAGGTCGGCGACGGCTCTGCGATCAATGTCTGCGGCACGGCCTCGCAGCCAAAGTTCGTCTTCATGGACCTGAACGGCGACGGGGCGCTGGAGTCCGCGGTCGTCGACAAGAATCCCGCCTGCTACGGCGGCCAGGGGCTTTGGTTCACAGTCCTCGCCAAGGGCAAGGACGGGCGCTGGCGCGCTATTGCGCGGGATAGTGGAGCCCTGGGCTTCGAAACCTCACGATCGAACGGCTGGCTGGACCTGCGCGTCACCGGCGACTGCGCGAGAACCTGGACGTACGCCGGCGACGGCTATCAGCGCCCGGCCGCCTGCGCCCCGGCCTCGGTCGCCAAGGCCGAGGCGTCGACCGGCGTCACCGCCGCCGACCGAACGGCCGCCATGCGGGCCGCTGGGTTTGTCTCAAAGGGCGGGCGCTGGCTCGGCGGCGAGGGCAATTGCGAAGCGGCGATCGAGCCCGCCGACATCCGCGACCTGAACGGGGACGGCCGCCAGGAGATCGTCATCACCGAGACCGGGACCTTCTGCTACGGCAACACCGGTCAGGGGTTCTACGTCATGGAACGGGCCGGCGGCGGCTGGCGCACGCTGTTCCAGTCGCAGGGCGTTCCGGAGTTCCTGCCGACCAAGGGCGCTGGCGGCTGGCCGGACATTGTGCTGGGCGGTCCGGGCTTCTGCTTCCCGGTGGTCCGCTTCAACGGCAAGGCCTACGCCAATCACCGCCAGAAGGAAGAACAGCCCGGCGCCTGCTCCCGGCGCTAGCGCCAGGCGTAGTTGAAGCTGACCGAGATCCGCTCCTTGCGCGCGGCGTTGGCCGGGACTTCGTGGCGCAGCCAGCTTTCCCACATCAGCACAGTGCCGGGCTCGGGCTGGAGGTAGACGAAGCTGCGGGCGTCCTCGGGGGCGTCGGTCTCGCGCGGCGGTGCGGCCATCATCAGCGGCAGGCGCGGGTCTTCCAGCTTGAGCGCGCTCGCGCCCTTGGGGATCGCGACATAGACGGTGCCCGACAGCACGCTGTGCGGATGGATATGGCCCGAATGGGCTGCGCCGGGCTTGAGAATGTTGACCCACAGGCTGTCCAGCTTCAGCCGCCGGCGGCCGAGGTCGAGGTGGAGCGCCTTGGCGTAGGCGCTCGCGTGCTTATCGAGCTTGCGCTTGAGGTCCTCGAAGATGCTGGCGCGCATCGGCAGGTCGTCGAGCGAGGCGTAGGAAGTGTAGCCCCCGTAGCCGTGCTCGCGGCACCAAGCCTGGCCGGCGACGTCCTCGTCGGCCAGCATCCGGCAGGCGTCTTCAAGTTCGGCGTTGAAGTCGGTGAAGCCGCGCTCGCCGGCGAGGCGGGCTTCATAGACCTGGGTGACGAAGAGGGGGCGCAGGGTCATGGCCCGGCGCTAAAGCCCCGCGCGCCGGATGTCAAAGCTAGGCGAGGATGTCCAGAAGTTCGCCGGTCATGTCCTGGGCGCTGCGGATTACCGCGGCGTTGGCGGCGAAGGCGGTCTTGGCGGTGATCTGCTCGACGATTTCGGCCGGCAGATCGACGGCTTCGCCTTCGACGCCCATCCGGGCCGTGCGGCTGGCCGAGGCGTCGAACCGGCGGCTGGCGGCCAGCATGCCGTACTGAGCGGTGGCGATCGGATCCATGGCGAGCCCCTTCCACCGTGGATCATGCGCCCGAGCGGTTAAGCCTTCGCGCAGCGACATGATGAAGAGGCCGCTCACCATGCGGCGCCTGAAACCCGCCACGCTCGGCGCGTGTTATGGTCAAGTCGAACTGGAGGTTAGTCCGATGATCCGCACCACCCTGATCGCCGCCGCGGCGCTTGTCGCCGCCGCGAGCGCGGCCTCCGCCCAGGCCCCGCTGTCGCAGAACCCGCCGACCCAGACCATCATCTGCCTGGACGTGAACGGCCAGACCCTGCCGGTCTCGTGCAAGGTGCCGGCCAGCCGTCTCGACAAGCGCGAGGACTTCTGCACCTGCCGCACTGGCACGCAGGTCGATATCGCTATCTGCCCGGACGGCGTGAAGCCGCCCGCCGAGAACCGCGCCTACGAGAAGGCCCGCAAGGCCGCCGTCAAGAAGGGCAGCCTGCTTGGCGCCACCTATGAGGGGCGGCCGATGTGCGTCACCGGCCGCAACACCTACTAGAGCGGCTTGCCGAGCGCCGCGTAGGTCAGCTTCTGGAACACGGGCAGGGCGGCGCGTCCGCCCATCCGCTGCCCGGTGGCCAGCTGCGAGGCGGCCTCCGGCTCCAGCGGGATCGAGTTCTGGATCAGGTAGATCATGATCATGTCCTCGACGGGATCGGCTTGCCACCAGGTGCCGAACGCGCCGGGCCAGCCGAACGAGCCCTCAGAGCCTGCGCCCATCCAGGCCTGCTTTTCCGGGTCGGTGATCACCGAGACGCCGAGCCCGAAACCCTGGCCCAGCCAGAACGGGATGCCCATGAACGGCACCTCGCGCTGGGCCGGCGTCAGGCGGTTCTCGCGCATCGCCTCGAGCGTCTCGCGCTTGACGTAACGCGCGCCGTCCAACTCACCGCCGTTCAGCATCATGCGGGCGAAGCGCAGGTAGTCGTCGGCGGTCGAGATCAGGCCGCCGCCGCCGGCGCAGAATTCTGGCGGACCGGGCAGATGCGGGAAGGAGATGTCCTCCATCGCGTCGGTCTTCGGATTGATCCGGTAGAGCTTGGCCATTCGGTCGCGCTTCTCGGGCGGGCACCAGAAGTCAGTGTCGTTCATGCCAAGCGGCTTCAGGATCCGCTCCATGATGAACTCGCGATAGCCCTGGCCGGCCACGCGGCCGACCAGGAAGCCGAGCACGTCGGTGGCGTGGCTGTAGTGGAAGCGGTCGCCCGGCTGGTAGGAAAGGGGTAGCTCGCCCAGCGCCTTCAGCCATTGGTCGGGGCTGAGGTGGCCGCCCAGCGGCGAGCCCAGCGCGGCCTCGTGGGCCTGGGCGATCGGGCCCATCGAGGTGAAAGCGTAGGCGAGGCCCGAGCGGTGGGTCATCAGGTCGTCGACAGTAATCTCGCGCGCGGCCGGCACGGTGTCGTCGACGGGGCCGGTGGCCGACTTCAGGACCCGCATGTCCTTGAATTCCGGCATCCATTTGGTGATCGGGTCGTCGAGCTGAAGCTTGCCTTCCTCCATCAGCATCAGGGCGGCGATCGAGGTGATCGGCTTGGTCATCGAGGCGATGCGGAACAGAGTGTCGCGGGTCATCGGCGCCTTGCCCGCCACGTCGCGGTAGCCGAGCGTATTGACCTGGGCCACTTCGCCCTTGCGCCACAGCAGGGTCACGAATCCCGACAGGTCGCCAGCGTCGATGATCGGCTGCAGCGCCGCGGGGATCGCCGCCAGACCGTTGGAAGAAAAGCCGCCCAGAGCCAGATCGCCGTCCATGTCGCCTCGCCAGATGATCCGCCGAGGTCCCATGCCAGGGCGTTTTCCAAGCTATGCCCTGGCTGACGTGGAGCCCGTCAACATACTTTTTGTTCGAACTATTGGCGGGGCGGCGCTTCATAGGTGGCCATCATCTCGCCCTGGGCGATGGTGTGGCCCTTCAGGATGTTCAGCAGCTCGTGCAGCGGAGTGTCGGGGCCCACTTCCAGCTGCTGGTCCAGGGCGAAGACCTGGAAGTAGTAGCGGTGCACGCCATGGCCGACCGGCGGCCGCGGCCCGAACCAGCCATAGTCGCCGTCGTCGTTGCGGCCCTGGATGATCGGGTGCGGCGGGTCGATGTACTGGGCCTGGGGCACGCCCTCGGGGAGGCCGCCCGCCTCCGCCGGAATGTTCCAGATCATCCAGTGGACGTAGGGCTTCTCCATCGGGGCGTCGGGGTCTTCGACGATCAGCGCGTAGCTCTCGGCGCCCGCAACCTCGGTCCAGGTCAGGGGCGGGGAGAGGTTCTCGTGATAGGCCGAGTGGCGGTCGGCGAGCCGTCCGTCCGGATCCTGGGACGGGGACATCACGACCAGGCCGCCCGGGTCTCGGGGCTCGACCTTGAAGATGGTGATGGTCTCACCGGAATGGACAGGTGACGGCATCGGGCTGCTCCTTTTCCCCCAGGCGGAAGCGCGTTGCTTACGGCTTGGTTGCGGCGATCCGGAAAAGGCCCTAGCCGGTGGCGCATGATCCTGCGTCGTGTACCCGCCTCGGTTCGCCTTGCCGTCATCGCCGTCCTGGCAGGCGCCTGCTCGGCCTGTACGCCGCTCGGGGTGTTCGCGACCTTCACGCCGCGCGATCCGGCGATCCTGACCGCGCACGACCAGCCCTACGGTCCCGGCGGGCGCCAGAGCCTCGACGTCTACGCGCCGCGGCGGATGGATGTCGCCCGGCCCGTGGCGGTGTTCCTCTACGGCGGCGGCTGGGAGCGCGGGCGCAAGTGGGACTATGGCTGGGTCGCCCAGGCCCTGGCCGCGCGCGGCTATGTGGTGGTGCTGCCTGACTACCGGCTCTATCCGCAGGTGCGGTTTCCTGAGTTCCTGAACGACAGCGCCCAAGCGGTGCGCTGGGCCGTCGATCACGCCGCCGCCTATGGGGGCGATCCCTCACGCATCGTGCTGCTGGGGCACTCGGCCGGAGCCTACAATGCGGTGATGCTGGGACTGGAGCCGAACTATCTACGCCAGGCCGGCGTCGATCCGGCCCGCATCGCCGGCGTGGTCGGCATTGCGGGGCCCTACGACTTCGTTCCCTTGAAGGGCCACATGGCCGACGTGTTCGGCACGGGTGATCCGTCCGCCACCCAGCCTGTGCGGCTGGCGCGCGCCGACGCGCCGCCGATGCTGCTGGTCACAGGATCGGCGGATGCGATCGTCGATCCGCGGGAGACCGCCTCGCTGGACGCCGCCCTACGCGCGGCCGGCGCCCAGGTCGAGAGCCGCAGCTATCCCGGCGTCGGCCACAACGAAATCATGGCGGCGATGTCACGCCCTTTCCGCGACCGGGCGAGCGTGCTGGACGACGTCACCGCGTTCATGGCTCAGGTCGCTCACGCCCCGTAAGCTCACGGGTTTGTCACCGGTGACGCTCCATGATCCTGTGCCGGATAATTTTGAAGCAAGTTTCTGAATAAGCGAACGAAATGCATGTTCGTGGAGCGTTGTTCATCCGCGGCATATTGCCGTAAGGTCAACCTTGCTGCGCCGCCGCAATTGTGGTGATCCCCATTCGACGCTATATCCGGCGGCCCTTCGTCTTTGAAGGTTTGTGCGCCGCAGTTAGAAGGACCGCCCATGCTGGTGACCCTGATGAAGGCCAAGCTTCACCGCGCCACGGTGACCCAGGCCGATCTCGAGTACGAAGGCTCGATCGCGATCGACCGCGACCTGCTGGACGCCTCGGGCATCCTTCCCCATGAGCAAGTCGACGTTCTGAACATCACCACGGGCGCGCGGTTCACCACCTACGCCATCGAGGCCCCTCGCGGATCCAAGGTGATCGGCGTCAACGGCGCGGCTGCGCGTCTGGTCCAGAGGGGCGACAAGGTGATCGTGGTCACCTACGGCATGCTGCCGGCCGAGGAGGCCCGCAACTATTCGCCGAGCGTCGTGCTGCTCGACGACGGCAACGAGATCAAGCAGGCCGCCTGATGCGCGCCCTGGCCGCCGCGCTGGGATTGTCCGCCGCGGTTCTGGCCGCCTGTTCGCCGGCAGCGCCGGGGGGCGTGGACAAGGCCGTCCTCGACGAAGCCGTTTCGCGCGCCATCGGCGACCCCGGCACCTGCGTGCTGATCGCCGAGGGCGGCAAGACCGTCTACCAGTACGGCACTCATATGGTGTGCGGCCGCTCGCTGCCGACCTGCGAAGGGGCAGGGACGCAGACGCTTGAGCAGCTGCTGAAGGCGACGCCGGCCGACGCCGAGCGCAAGACCGCCAGCTGCCGCAGCAACCCTGAAGGCAGCCGCATCGTCGCCTGGGCCAGCGGGCCTGTCGAAGGACGCCCCGGCATGACCTATGCGGCCGTGATGGAGGCCAGCGAGGCTCCGCCCGGCATCGTCATCGCCGACAAGCTGGCGATGGCGTTCGTGCGGGCCGGCCTCGGCCCGAAGTAAGCCCTCCCCCGAAGGGGAGGGCCGCGCGCTTACCGCGACAGTTCGTAAAGACCGGTGATGTCCACCCGGACGTTCAGTTCGCCGGCGGCGATCGGCGCGCCGCCGTCCGCCTTTTCCATGCGGGCGTAGGCCATCATCGGAACCGGGGGCGGGGAGGGCATGTAGCCGCCGCCTTCGCTCAGGTTCACCAGCCGGCTGACGCGGTGACCTGTAGCCTTGGCGTAGAGGTCGGCCTTGGCGGCCAGCGCCTTGACCGCTTCCTGACGGGCGGCGTTCTCGGCGGCGCTCGGGTCCTTCAGGCCGAAGGAGATGCCGTTCACCTGATTGGCGCCGGCCTTGACGGTGGCGTCGACCGCCACGCCCAGCTTGGCCAGGTCGTTGACGGTGATCGTCACCTGGTTCGAGGCCTGGTAGCCGCGCAGCTTCGGCGGCTCGTTCTGCACGTAGTCGTACTGGGCGTTGAGGTTCAGGCCAGAGGTCTGGATGTCCTTCTCGGCGATGCCGGCCTTGCGCAGGGCGGCGATGACCGAATTCATGTTCTCGTTGTTGGCGGCCAGGGCGCCGGCGGCGGTCGGGGCTTCGGTGACGACGCCAAGGTTGATGGTCGCCTTGTCGGGCGCGACGCGAGTTTCGCCGTGCGCCGAGAGGTTGAGCGTGGTGGTCTGGAACATCGAACCTGCCGAGGGTTGGGCGGTCTGAGCGAAGGCGGCGGGCGCGGCGGCGGTGGCGAGCAGCAGGGCCATGGCGCCGGCGCGGACGAGGGTCTTCATCGAAATCTCCACAAACGCCCGGGGGTAGGGCTGGATCGAGGTCTCCAAACGCCGAATGACGGTGGAGGTTGCAGTTCTGACAAAGCCAAGCTGAACGGCAGCTTTAAGGCGCGTGCAGGTCGTGGTAACCCGCAGCCCTGCGTCGCTGCAGGGGCCTGTAGCTCAATGGTTAGAGCCGACCGCTCATAACGGTCTGGTTGTAGGTTCGAGTCCTACCGGGCCCACCAGCGATGCGCTCGAGGGCGTCTGGGTGCGTCCTCGAGTTCGGTCCCTTTCACCTCGGCCGCGGCGGCGTTGGTGATCTCACGGATCAGTCCCACCACCTGGCTGAGCTGCAGGTCGGTATGTTCGTAATAGAAGGCCGAGGCGCCGGTTGGCGCGCTGAGCAAGTCGCAGGAGCATTTGCAACTTGATCGAAGGCGCCGCGCATGGCGCCCGTTGCCGCCGGCGAACTAGGCCGGCGTCAGTTCGGGCAGAAGAAAATCCCCGTCGAGCATCGCCGGTTTGGGCCGGTAGGCGCGGAAGCTCAACAGGAACGGGCGGCCAGAGCGGGGCGCCGGAAGCCAGATCACCTTGGTTCCGCCGGTCGGCGCCGTCGGGGAAATGAGGATTTCGACGTCGCCCTCGGCGCCGGCCAGTTCGGGCGAGCGGTCGCTGATCGCATAGCGCTGCAGGGGGTTGTCGATCAGGAAGGCCTGCCCTTGCGGGGTGACCTCGTAAATGGTCAACGACCAGAAGCCGTCGACGGGCGGCAGCGCCCCCTTTCGCAGGGTCAGCTTCCAGGGGCGTCGGCTATCGATCTCGCCGCGGCCGTCGGGTGAAAGCGCGCGCAGGTAAAGCGCCTCGTCTATGGGCAGCGCCGCCAGGCCGCTCAGCGCGATCTGAGCGCGGTATCGGTGGTCGTCGCCGAAGCGTCCCAGGTTCGGTTTGGGGTAGAGCCAGCCGCCGCGCCGGTCGCCTGCCTCGTCACCGCGTCCCGCGATCTCCAGGGCATCGGCGAGGCCTGCAGCGATCTGCGCGCCCTGGTTGGGCGAAAAGCGCCGTGGGTCGAAGGCGCCGGCCGCGATGAAGCCTGCGGCGCGCGCGCCTGCCAGCGGGCCGTCGAAGCTCGGCGGGGGCGTGTCGGCGAGCAGCGCCTGAACGCCCGCGAAGTACTCGTGCCAGGGGGCCGAGCGAAGCGGCGCGTCGATGACGCGGCGGTCGGACGCGCCGTCGGCGACGAGGCCGTCCTGCACCAGATGAGCGGCGGGCAGGTCCGCGGGGCCGGAGACAAGCGTCCGGCCGAGCGCCCAAACCCAGTCGGTCGGCGCGCGGATGGCGCCGGGCTGGCTGGGGGCGTGCGGACCGATGACGATGACCTCGTGGACCGATCCCGCCCGGAGCACCGCGAAGTTGTTGGTGAACATGTCCATCAGCGCCAACGAGACGTAGCGCTCGGCAGCCCTGGGCAGGGTGAGCCGCACCGGGCCGCCCGAGAGGTCCAGCCAGGCCGTCGAGTAGAGCGTATCGTTGTTGGGTTGGGTGACGGTCTGGCTGCGGGCGTCAGTCAGCTTGCGGACATGGCGAAAGCGGTTGGCGACCAGACCGTTGCGGAAGGCCCGGCCTCGCGTTCCGGCCATCTCGATGAGCGGCAGCCCGTAGAGCGCGAGCTCACGGGCCGCAGCGCGCAAGGGCGAGGGAGCCGCCCAGGCCGCTGGCGGAGGCGCCGCCAAAACCGCCGCGGCTCCCGCCAGGAAACGACGCCGACCCTGGCCCCTCACCAGCTGTAGCGCAGTTGCAGGCCGCTGACGCGCGGGCGGCTGTAGCGGCGGATGGTCGGATCCTGGGCGACGATGAAGACGCTGTCGAAGAGGTTGTCGACATAGGCCGCGATCTGCACCTTGCCGAGGTCGACGCCGAGCCGGGCGTTGACCACCTGGAAATCCGAGAGTTTCGGCGTGGTGGTGCTGAGTTCCTGCACGCCGCCCCACTGGGCGTTGTAGGCGAGGTGGCCGAAAGCCTCGAAGTCGGCGACCGGAACGCGGTAGTTGGCCTCGGCCGAGGCCAGCCAATCGGGCGTTTGCGGAAGCGACAGACCAGCGTACCGACCGGAGGTCACCTCGCCCCCCTGGCGCGAGCCGTTCAGTGAAAGCCGCAGTTGTCCGTCGCCGAGGTCGTAGCGGGCGGTGACCTCGGCCTCCAGACCCCACGAGCGGGCGTCGCCGGCATTGGTGAGGAAGGCGGTGGCGGCCACCGGACAGACAGGATTGGTGACCCGGCAGCCGTTGTCGAGCTGGGCGATCATGTCGGTCAGGTCGGTGCGATAGCCGGCCACCGCCATGTATAGGTTCGGCAGGGGCGCGCCCTTGAGGCCAAGCTCGTAGCTGCGTGAGGTCTCGTCGTCGTAGGCGACGGGGATCGGGACGGGCTGGCGCAGGTCGCCGAGATTGCGGTTGAAGCCGCCGGCGCGGTAGCTGGTGCCGACCTTGGCGTAGACCAGGAGGTTCAACGGCAGGCGGTAGGACGCCGTGGCGTTGTAGGAGAGGTTCTCCGGCGAGCTGGTCCCGTCGATGATCCGGGCCGGGCCTCCAGTCAGCTGGTTGGTGATGCGGTCGCGTAGCCGCGAGGTCAGGCTTTTGTCGTCGGAGGTGTAGCGCAGCTCGCCCGTCAGGCTCAGATCGCTGGTCACATCGTAGGTGAGCGCGCCGTAGGCCGCCCAGGAGTCGTAGTTCTGAACCGCCGATTCCACCGTGCCGGTCGACGGGGCGGCGGTTGTGGGCGTGCGGGCCAGGGTGACCGAGTAGCGGCTCTCCTGGGTCATGGCTTCGACGCCGGCCAGCCAGTCGAGGCGACCGTCGAGCCCTTGGCCGGCAAGACGCAGGTCCTGGCTGAGGGTCTTAGTGCGGTCGGCGGTGACCGCCGCCCCGTTCGGATCGATGGGGGTGGCGGGCCCCACCTGGCCGGCGGCGCGGGCGCGGGCCAGCTCCTGCGGGTTCACCCCATCGCTGTCGAGCGCATACATCGACTCCCGAACCCTGAACGCGCTGGTGGAGCTGAGCTGGGCCCAGCCAAGATCGACCTCCGCCGACAGCATGGCCGCGCTGATGTTCTGCTTGGCCAGCGGGGCCGTGTTCCAGGGATAGCTGAACTGATCTTGGATATAGCCGCCGGGAAAGCCAGGCGAGCCCGCCGGAATGGCGATCTGGTAGGTGATGGTCGGGGTGGTCAGCTGCTGGTTTTCGACCAGCAGGGTGATGTCGGCGGGCCCCTTGGCCAGGCGGGCCTGAGCACGCAGACCAAGGCCCTTTTCCTGGTCGAAGTGGACGTCGTGGACCGGGTTGTAGAAGAAGCCGTCGTCCTGGTTCACGTAGTCGGCGCCGAACCGGAAGGCCAGTTCGTCGCTGGCGGCCAGGTTGAGGGCCGCCTGCACCTGGGCGCGCTGCGTTTCAAACCCGTACTTGGCGTCGACAAAGCCGCTGTTGCTGAATTCCGGGCGGGCCGAGACGATGTTGACGGCCCCGCCGACGGCGTTTCGCCCGTAAAGGGCGCCCTGTGTGCCGCGCAGCACCTCGACGCGGCCGATGTCGAAGGTGTCCAGCCGGGCGAAGTTGCGCCCCCCGATGCCCCCGCCGCCAATATAGGCCCCGTTGCGATAGAGGCCGACGCTCGGGTCGCCGTTGGTCGCCCGGGCGGTGGACGAGGCGCGCATCGAGACCTCGGAGGTGATCGATGAGGTCAGGTTGTTGAAGCGCACGCTGGGTTGGCCGGCCAGGAGTTCGCCGGTGGAGACCGCGCCGCCGCGGTCGGCCAGGGCGGCGGCCGACACGACGGAGGCGGCCACCGGAACATCGATCAGGCGCTCTTCGCGGCGGCGGGCGGTGACCACCACCTCGCCCAGTTCCGCCGGCTCCTGCCGCTCGGCCTGGGCGGCCGCTTCTCCGGCGAGCAGCGAAATCGCACTGACGCAGGCCAGAGCGGCCGCTTTGTAGCTGATCATCGACGTCATCCCCCAATTGTTCTGGGTCGCCCCCAGGCGACTGGAAGGCGTGTAATGCGTCAGGCCCAAAAGTGTCAATAATCGACATTATTGGGCTGGGGCCTCAAGGACGAGCCGGACGAATTCCGCATCCGACCAACGGCTCTCTGCGCGCAGGCGGGCTTGGCGGACGACGACGAGCTTGTGCGAAGCGATGACGTAGAGCCGCTGATCGCCGGCGCCCGCGGCCATCACCAGGTCGCGTGGAATGGTCTCACCGCCTTCTCCGAGATCCGTACTCGCCGTGACGGCACCGGGTCCGGGATTGGGCAGCCACCAGCCGACGGCGTAGGCGCGGTTGGTCTCGGAGGGCATGAAGAGGTCGCGGTAGGCGGCGCGCCGGGCGCGCACCTGCTCGCCGATCTTGGCCCAATCGCGCGCGGTCATCGCCGCGCCCTGGGGCATCATGGCCTGGCCGTCGGGGCCACGCCGCCACGCCGCCGCGACCGCGCCGGCCGGCTGCAGGACCCGGCGCTCCAAGTAGGCGAGGGGATCGGTGGCTTGGCCGCTGGCCTCCAGCTTGCGGCGCATGACTTCGCCGAAGGCTTGATACGGCGCTGGCCCGTACTGGAATCGCTCGTCGGGGGCGGCGTTGAACGGTGCTGCGACCGCTGCGGCATAGGTTGGAACTTCGCCGATCCGGCTGGGCAATCCCGACGACATGGTGAGCAGTTGACGTAGTGTGACGCGCGATTTGACCGGGTCCTGGCGCCATTCGCCTAGCGTGTCGGCCGCCGGTTCATCGAGCGACAAGAGCCCGTCTTCGACAGCCGCGGCGGCCATCAACGCGACGAGGCTCTTGGTCCCGGAATAGAGCGGCAGCGGCGTTGTCGCGGTCGCGCCCTGTGCGTAAGCCTCGCACACCGGCCGGCCGTCAACGAGGACCAGGAGGCTCAGGCCGTCACGGGCCTCCGAGTATGCGCTCAGCGCCTCGCAGTCAGGGGGGGCGGCCAGGGCCGGGGTGGCGGCCGACAAGAGTGCGGAGAGGGCGATCAGCTGCGTGCGCATGCGGAACCTTTTCTGATGTTATTGTCGATTATTGACATTATTGGGTGGCTGCGCCTAGTTCGCCGGCGACAGAGGAGTTCGCCCATGGCCACCCGCCGCAATGTCATCCTGGGCGCGGGAATCGGCGCCGTGAGCCTGGAGGGCGCGATGGCCGGCGCCGGCGATGTGTTTGCGACCCGTCAGGTCCAAGAAGATCTGGCGCGTTATGATGGGTTTGGTCTCAAGGCCTCTGGCGGGGCGGGCGACGAGGCGTCGGGCGCCTGGCTTACCCGTGAGCTGCAAGGGCTGGGCTTCGAAGTTCGTCGACAGGCCATCGAGGTCCCGTACTTCGAGGAACGGCAGGTCAGTCTGGCGCTTGGCGACAAGGTGGTGGCCGCGCTCGTCCAGGCCCCGGTGGCGCTGACCCCGGCCGGCGGGCTGTCGGCCCCGCTGGTCCGGCTTGAGGTAGGGCAAGGGCTTGACGCTGCGACCGGCGCGATCGCCATAGCGCGCCTGCCCTATGGGCGGTGGTCAACGCGGCATGCCGGCGCCGTCGCCAAGGTCGTGAGGGCGGCCGTAGGCCAGGGCGTCGGCGCCCTTGTCCTGGTCACAGAGGGGCCGACGGGCCAGCCGCTGGCGCTGAACGCGGCGCCGGACGGCGTCGAGCGGTTTCCGATCCTCGCAGTCGGATCGCGTGAAGGCGACCTGCTGGCGGCCGCTGCCGCCAGGGGCGAGCGGGCGACCTTGCGGATCGAGGGCGTGAGCGGGCGCCGCCCGGCCTTCAATCTGGTCGGCCGCCTGAACCGCGGAGTGGGGCGCGAGCTGGTGGTTTCAACGCCCCGTTCGGGTTGGTTTGGCTGTATGGGGGAGCGCGGCGGGGGCGTGGCCGCATGGCTCAGCCTGGCGCGTTGGGCTGGCCGGGCCTGCCCGCTCGACCTGACGTTCGTGGCGACCTCGGGTCACGAATACGAAAATCACGGAGGCGAGGTGTTCCTCCGCAGCGCCCTGGCGCCACGTCCGGACGTCACGGCGCTCTGGGTCCATCTGGGCGCGGCGCTCGCGGCGCGGGACTGGCATGAGGCGGAGGGACGCTTGGCGCCTCTGCCCAGCGTGGATCCGCAGCGCTATCTGGTCGCGCGGCCGCAGTTGGTCGCGCCGCTGCGGACCGCGTTCGCCGGCCAGCCGGGGCTCGAGGCGGTCTATGGCGACGAGGCTGGGGCCGGCGGCGAACTGGGCGAGATCCTCGCCGCGGGCTATCCTCGCGCCTTTGGAATTCTTGGCGCGCACCGCTTCCATCACTCGCAAAATGACGACATGCGGTGCGTCGACGCCGAGCATGTGGCCACGACCGGCCGGGCCCTGCTTGCGGCCGTCCAGACGCTCCTGGCCTGAGGCAGCGTGGTGGTGAAGAATCGGCGATGATCGCGCATGGCCGCTCGAGGCCGCTTGAAGGAGGCGCCTTGTCCGGCGGCGCGCATGACGGTCCCGCGGCCAGCGGGATGTTCGATCCGATGGTCGAGGCCGTGCTGCGGGCGGTGCTCGCCGGCGTCCTGCGTCCTGGCGAACGGCTGCCGGAAAGGTGGATCGTCGAAGCTTGCGGTTGCACGCATTCGGCCGCGCGCGACGCGATCGGTCGCCTGCAGTCGCTTGGGGCGGTGGTGGCGCCTGAGCGGCGCGGGGCAAGCGTGATTTCCAGTCGCGAGGCGCCCTTGAGCGAGGTCGACCGGGTCTGGCGTCAACTGTCGCCGTTGCTGGAGGCGTCGGGCGGTGCGCTGCCCATGGCGGGGGGGCGCGTGTCCTGGGAGCGGCTGAGCCAGGAGCAGTCCGCCCTCGAGGCCGCCCGGCCGGCGGCGGGCGATCGGTTGACTGACCTTCTCCGGCGCGTCTCGCTCCAGCGGGCCATTCTGGGGATGGCTTAGAATGCTGACGCGGCTGGACTCCTTCCTGACCTCGACCGCGCCGTTGGCGGCGCTGGCGCAAAGCATGCCGGAGGGGCTGCCGGGCCAGATCGCCAGTGCGCTGCGCGAACGGATCCAGGCCGGTGAGTTCAAGCCGGGTGATCCCTTGAAGGCCGCCCCGTTGGCGGTGGCCTTCGGGTGCAGCCGTGGCCCGGTGCGCGAGGCATTGCGCCGCCTTGAGCGTGAAAAGCTTGTGGTGATCGCGCCGCGAACCGGCGCCGCCGTCGCCCAGATGAACGCCCAGGCCCTGGAGGCGCATTTTCGATTGCGCGCGGAGGTCGGCGCGCTTTTCGTGCGCCTCGCCGCCGAGCGCGCGCAGCGCCCGCCAGCCCTTGTGGCGGCGATCCTCGAAGGAGCCGAGGTGCTCGCGGAGGTGGCCGCCGACGAGAGCGCCCAGGTCGGCGACTACATCCGCGCCCGCCGGCGGCTGACCGACCTGATCGCGACCCTGGCGGCCGCGCCCTATGTCTCGGAGCTCTCTCAGGAACTCGAGAGGGAAGTGGCGATCCTGTGGGCACCGATGAATTCAGCCGCGCGCCGTCGGCGCTCGGCCGGCGGCTGGCGCAAGATTGCGCGCGCCATCGCCTCCGGTGATCCCGAAGCGGCCGAGGCCGAGGGACGACGCATGGTGCTGGAGTCCCTCGACGAAGTGCGCCGCATGGAGGCGTTGGACTAGAAAGGCCGCTCGCCGCCTGCGGCCGGAGATTGGCCGGCGCGGCCGATCTGCTGGCTATGAGCGGCGCGTTCAAGGGCGGGGCAGGGCGGGGCGGGCCGTCTCGCCGAGCGCGGTGAGGGCGTTCAGCGCCTGCAGTTGGACCTGCCAAGGCTGAGGCTCGCCCGTGAGGGCGGCGAGGATGCTCACCGCTTCGGTCTCGCCCAGGCCGGTTGTCCTGATCGGCTGAACGGCGTCTTGCCTTACAGGCGAGGTTTCGGCCAGCGCCGCGGCCAGTGCGACCAGCAAAGCGGCAGGCCGGCCTCAGTCCTCTGCTTGAAACGCCATCAGATCGATCACTTCCTGGGCGGTGCGCGATTTTTGGGTCATTGCGCTTGGTGTGGGTGATTGTTGTGGGGATTGTGCATATGCACGCCACTTTTCAGCAAGAAAATGGAATATGTTGAAGAAAACGGGCGTTTGCATCGTGATTTGAGTTTCGGTGGCGTCGAGGGGCGCTCAAAGGCGTTGGTCGCGGTCGTCATGGTCGGTCGAACCCTGTCCCAAGGCTCGTCGGAGCGATCTGGCGAATTTCAACAACCCGTGGGGGCGTAGAATGAAGAACACTGCGAAGTCGCTGACGGCGATCCTGCTGGCGAGCGCGCTAACTTTGCCGGCGGTTCCCGCCAATGCGGAGCCGACGCCCGAGATGAAGAGCGCGGCCCTGGCCGGCGTCGAGGCGCGCGCCAAGCTGAGTCAGGAAATGGTGGACTCGGTGTTCAGCTTCGCCGAGCCAGGGTTCCAGGAAGTAAAGACCGGGGAGTACCTGACGGGCATCCTCGAGAAGAACGGCTTCAAGATCACCCGCGGTGTCGCCGGCATCCCAACTGCGTGGACGGCGACCTGGGGGACGGGCGGTCCGAAGATCGCGCTGGGCAGCGACATCGACGGCCTGCTGGGCCTATCGCAGTACCCGGGGGATCCGAGCATCAAGCCGATGGTCGAGGGCGCGCCCGGGCACGGCGAAGGGCACAACTCCGGTCTGCCGCTGATTATCGTGGCGGCGCTCGCGGCCAAGGATGTGATGGAGAAGAACAAGATCCCCGGGCAGCTCATGGTCTGGCCGGGCGTCGCCGAGGAGCTGCTGGCGACCAAGGCCTTCTATGTGCGCGCGGGCCTGTTCAAGGACGTCGACGCCTCGATCTTCACCCACGTCAGTCGAGATTTTTCGACCCAATGGGGCCCGGCCGGCAACAACGGTATGGTCTCGGTGGAATACACCTTCCATGGCAAGACGGCCCACGCCGCGGGCCAACCCTGGTCGGGGCGCAGCGCCCTGGACGGCGTTGAGCTGATGAACACAGCCTGGAACATGCGCCGCGAACATCTGCCGCTGACCCAGCGCTCGCACTACGTCATCACCAATGGCGGGGGGCAGCCCAACATCGTGCCGGGCGTGGCGTCGGTCTGGTACTACTTCCGCGAAAACTCTTTCCAGTCGATCCGCGAACTCTACGAGTTGGGGAACACCATCTCGCAGGCGGCCGCGATGGGCACCGGCACGACCGTCGAGCGCAAGGTTCTCGGCTATGCTGCGCCGAACTACGGCAACAAGCCGCTGGCCGAAGCCGCCTACGCCAACATCAAGGCGGTTGGGATGCCGAAGTGGTCCGCGGACGACCAGGCCTTCGCCAAGGCGGTGCAGGTGACGCAGGGCTTCAAGCTCGAGCCGCTGGCGACCGAAATTTCGCCGCTGACCACGCCAGAATCGCGCGGCCCCTCGATGGGCGGGGGATCCGACGACATCGGCGACATCATGTGGACGGTGCCCACGATCACCATTCGCTATCCGTCCAACATCCCGAATGCGATCGGCCACAACGTGACCTCGGCCATGGCGATGGCGACCCCGATCGCCCACAAGGGCGTGGAGGTGGGCTCAAAGGCGGTTGCGCTGACCATTCTGGATCTGGTGACGACGCCGAAGCTGGTCGCCGACGCGAAGGACTACTTCAACAACGTTCAGCTGAAGGATCAGAAGTATGATCCGGTCCTGGCGGCGACTGACATGCCTGCGATCCACCTCAACGCCGAAATCATGAATCAGATGCGGCCGAAGTTGGAGCCCTACTACTATAACCCCAAGAAATATAAGACCTATCTGGATCAGCTCGGCATCAAGTACCCGGCTGCCGCCGTCCCCCCGGCGAAGTAGTCCGCGGCGCGGTCCATCGAGTCCGGGGAGTGTCAGACGGGGAGGCGCGACGAGCGCCTCTCCGTTTCGCTTTTCTAGACCTTGTCCTTGAAGACGATCGGCGGCGTGCCGCGCCGCGCGACCTCCCGCATGACGAAGCTCGATCGGATCTTGGCCACGTGCGGGAGGATGGAGAGTTCCCGGCGATAGACCCGGTCGTAGTCCTCGAACGACGCCACGTTCAGCATGATCAGGAAGTCGGTGTCGCCGGAGACGAAGCCGCAATAGGAAACCGAAGGGCATTTCACCACTTCGCGCTCGAATTCGTTCAGCGCCTTCTCCGCCTGGGAGCTGAGCTCGATGGCCACGAAGACGACGACGCTGTAGCCGAGCATCGGCATGTTGAGATTGGCCGAATAATTGAGCACCGCCTGACGCTCTTCGAGGTTTCGTCGGCGTCGCGCCACCGCGGTGCTGGAGAGGTTGATCTGCTCGCCCAGCCAGACGTCTGAGGCTCGACCGTCGTCGCAAAGCTCCTTCAAAATCCGATAATCCACGTCATCAAGATCAAGGTGTTCGGATTTCGACATCGAACGCGCTTCTCCGTGCATAAAACGGCGGCAATTATGGATTCCTTGCGCAGATAATCCATCTCGTCGCGGACAATTCCATGCCTGACGATAATCTAGTTCGTGCGACGGGCAAGGGAACGGCAAGCCTAGGGAGAGGGCGACGCCGACCAAGCGCGCCAACCGCGCACTGCCACTATTGAGCGGTAACTAGAGGTAGCGCTGGGGAGATCAGCAATGCGAGGCGAAACGCCGCGAGCCGCATCGTTGGGGCGAGGGGCCCAGCGATAGCCGCAAGAGGCGCAAGTATCCGACCGGACGTGTAGCGATCCGCCGACAATTTTGGCGGAGTGGGGCCATTTTGCTCAAATTTGATCAAGTCGGCGAAAAGCAACAAGCCGACGTTGATGCGGAATTACTGATCAAAATCTATCCGAGGGGGTGGTGATGAAGTTTTCGAAAAGCATCCAGGTGACGTCGAATGCGCGCCGTTGCGCATTGGCGACAGTCAGCATCGTGGCGCTCCTGGGCTGCGCGTCCGCGGCCCTGGCTGACGAAGCCGCAGCTGGCTCTGATCTGGAGGAGGTGGTGGTGACCGGCTCGCGGATCGCCCGCGACGGCTTTGACACCCCGACTCCGGTCAATGTTCTGGGGGCGCAGGAAATCGCCGCATCGGCTCCGGCCAATATCGCAGATTTCGTCAACACGCTGCCCTCGGTGGCCGGCTCGATCACGGCGGCCAATTCGTCGGGTTCGCTCAGCAACGGCGCCGCCGGGATCAGCGCGCTCAACCTGCGGGCGCTGGGAACTGGCCGGACGCTGGTTCTGTTCGACGGGCAGCGCTCGGTGGTTTCGGCCTCGACCGGGCAGGTCGACACCAACACCTTTCCGCAGTCGCTGATCGAGCGGGTCGAGGTCGTGACCGGCGGGGCGTCGTCCGCCTACGGCTCGGACGCCGTCGGGGGGGTGGTCAATTTCATCCTGGACAAGGATTACACCGGCCTCAAGTCGTCGCTCGAATACGGCGAGACCACCTATGGGGACGGCGAAAACTGGAAGTACAACATCACCGCCGGCACGCCGTTCGCGGGGGGCAAGGGCCACGCTCTGTTCAGCGCAGAGTGGGTCGGCCAGAGCGGCGTGCAGACCATCGACCGTGATTGGAACAAGAGCGGCTACTTCGCCGTGCGCAACACCGACCTGTCGGCCGGCGCGCCCTACTACATCACATCCAAGAACGTCGGCATCGGCATCTACACGCCCGGTGGTCTGATCACGAACACGGCGCTGCGCGGCACCTTTTTCGGCGTCAACGGCACGGCGAACCAGCTGGCCTACGGCGCCACGACCGGCCAATGGATGATTGGCGGGGACTGGGCCTATTCGATTTCGGACATGCTGGGCTCCAACACCCTCATTCCCGAGGAGGACCGCAGCAGCTACTTCGGCCGCGTCAGCTATGAGGTCGCGCCGAACATCTCGGTCTTCGCTCAGGCGTCGTGGGCCAAGTACGAGGGTCTCAGCTACTACATCAAGCCGACCCAGACCGGGATCGTGATCCAGCGGGACAACGCTTACCTGCCCACCGCCGTGCGCAACCAGATGACAGCGCTCGGCATCACCTCGTTCCAGATGGGCACCAGCAATGTCGACATGCCGGCTTCCGGCAGCCAGATGTCGCGGGAGACCGAGCGCTATGTGGTCGGCGCCAATGGCGACTTCGAGGCGTTCGGCCTCGATGTCGACTGGGACGCCTACTACCAGCACGGCAAGACCACGACCCACGAGCAACTGACCCCGACCTGGAACAACGCCCGCCTGGCGCTGGCCACCGACGCGGTGGTCAACCCGGCCAACGGCCAGATCGTCTGCCGCTCGACCCTGACCAACCCGACCAACGGCTGCGTGCCGCTCAACCGCTTCGGCCAAGGCGTGGCCAGCCAGGCGGCCTTGAACTACGTGCTCGGCACACCCTATCGGGACCAGGAGTTCACCCAAGACGTCGCGGCGTTCAACTTCTCGACCAACAGCATCGAGGGCTGGGCCGGTCCGATTTCGCTTGCGGCCGGCGCCGAGTTCCGTCGCGAGGAGATGGGAGGCTTCGTCGAAGCCCAGTACATGTCGGGCTGGAAGTACGGCAATTTCCGCGTCACCAGCGGGAAGTACGACGTCAAGGAAGCCTATATCGAGACCGTGGTGCCGCTGTTCGACGGCATGGATTTCAACGGCGCCTTCCGGCTCACCGACTACTCGACCTCCGGGACCGTGAAGACCTGGAAGGCCGGCCTGACCTACGCGCCGATCGAGGACATCCACTTCCGCGCTTCGGCCTCGCGTGACATCCGGGCCGCCAACATGAGCGAGCTCTACGACGCCGGCACTGCGCGCTCCAACTCGGTGAACATCGCGGGGGTCTCGACCCCGTTCGTGCAGAACCTGCAGGGCAATCCGGACGCGCAGCCTGAGGTCGCGGACGGCTACGGCGTCGGCATGGTCGTATCGCCGCGCTGGATCCCGGGCCTGCAGGCCTCGATCGACTACTACGACATCAAGGTCGACGGGGTGATCAGCTTCGTCACCGCCCAGCAGGTCGCAGACTACTGCTACATCCAGAAGGTGGCCTCGTATTGCAGCCAGCTGGTGTTCAACAGCGCCGGCGTGCTGCAGACCATCAATCTCTACTACGACAACCTCAACAGCATGACCGCCAAGGGGCTCGACATCGAGGCCTCGTACCGCGCCAGCCTCGCCGATCTGGCGTCCTGGGGCGCCGGCGACCTCGTGCTGCGCGCCATGTTCACCCATTATATCGAGAACGTGACCGACGACGGGGTGACGGCGATCGACCAGGCCGGCGCCAACACCAGCGCGACGCCGGACTGGATCTACCGGCTGTCAGCCAACTACGACCTGGAACCCTGGTCGTTCAACGTCACCGCCCGCGGGATCAGCGACGGCAAGGTCAGCAACGCCTACACAGAGTGCCTGTCGAGCTGCCCCGCCAGCGTCGCGCCGTACTACACGATCAACGACAACAGCGTCGAGGGCGCGCTCTACTGGGACGTCTCGGCCAGCTACGACTTCGAAGTGGCCAGCGTGAAGGGCGAGGGGTTCATCTCGATCAAGAACCTGTTCGACACGGACCCGGTGCTGGTCGGCAATCCGGCCAACTTGGGGGCCGAGAACACCCCCGGCTATCCGCAGACCAACCGCAGCCTCTACGACACCAACGGGCGGACCTTCCGGGTCGGGATCCGGCTGGAGTACTGATCGCGTTCCTCTGCGCCGCCCGTTCCGCATCGGTCCATTCGGAACGGGTGAAGGCGGCGGAGCTCCACATGGATCTGAGCCGCCATTGTCTCCCCAGGGCGGCTCAACCGCCGAGGCCTCAGTAGATCGCGATCCGCCGTGAGCTCGACCACGGCCGCCCTCGCGAGGGCCTCGGCGGCCTCCTTTGCCTCCGGTCGTCCCGCTACGCATACGGCGGGTCTTGCCGAACGGTCGCCGAATGCCGATTGATGCCGCGCAAGCGACCCGGGCGAGTCTCAAGCCTGGGCGCGGCAAAGCCTGCGCTTCCCAGCGAAGCAAGAAGAGCGGGCAAGGAGGAAATCAGGTGACCACGCAGATCCTACCGAGCGCGATCGGCATGTATCTCCCGGACTTCGTCCATGGGGTCGAGCGCGCCGGCGCTCAGCGGCGGCACCAACACCAGATCGATACGCTCCGCAGCAAGACCTTGGCCTCAGCCGCCGAGGTTCTGGCGGCCATCGGTCATGACCGGCTGAGCCTGAAGCACATCGCAGATCACGCAAAGGTCGGCATCGCCTCCATCTACTACTACTTCGCGAGCAAGGACGAGTTGCTGACGAGCCTGGCGATTCAGGGGTTCGAGGACCTGCGGCGCGACATGATCCACTTTGGGCAGGTCCCGGACTTCACCAGCCCGATGAGTGCGGCGACCAACGCGTTCCTGATGTTCGCGGAGGAACAGCCGGAATTGCTGTCCCTGATGTTCAGCGAACGGCTGATGGCCCGCTCGGTCGATCTGCGGGAAGCCGAGCAGGCGACGCTTGAGGCCTATTGCGCCGCGGTGGAGGCCGACGATCGCTTTCCGCGCCAGCACCGGCGAAGCGCCGCGCGGGCGGTTTGGGTGCTGGGCCGCGGGATCGCCAGCACCGCCGCATCCTATCCGGACCGCCGCATTCCTCGTGAGATCTTCGTCGATCTGCTGGCCGGGGCGTCGTTCCTGCTCCAGCCGCCTCAGGCGGCGGGGGCGACCGACGGTTCGTAGAGCGAAGCGCGCTAGGGCGGGTAAAAAAAGGCGAGCAGCCAAGCTGCTCGCCAAGTCGCAGGAAAGCGCGCGACAGGGAAGGGCGCCGTGCGCTGTACCGGTTGCGTGCGCCGCTCGTAGAGAGGCGCGCGGAACGGTGCGGGGCCGCCGATCTGGCGGCCCCATTGAGCCTTAGAAGCGGTACTGCAGCTCCAGCCCGTAGGTACGCGGGTAGATCAGGCTCACCTGGCGGCGGGCGCCGACGGCGGTAGGCGCCGTCGGGCTCGGCAACGAGCTGCCGAAGCCGACTTCATCGGTCACGTTCTTGACGAAACCGATCACCGTGTAGCGGCGATCAGCGTCGCGCCAGAGCACGCGCACGTCGCCGGTCGTGAACGACGGGGCGGTATAGATCGGGTTGTTGAACAGCCCCGATTGCTGGTCATCCACATAGGTCGCCGTGCCGTTGAAGATCAGCGAGCCGGGCGTGAAGTCCATCGTGTAGGTGGCGCCCAGGGTCAGCTTGTGGTGCGGCGAGAGCGGCAGGTCGTTGCCGACCAGCGACTGCAGCACGCGGCCGTTGGTGGCCGGGCCGACAGGCCGCGCGCCAGACGCGGTGGCCAGCGGGTCCACCGTATCGACGAAGCAGCAGCCCTCTTTGATCTCGGTGTTGAGATAGGCGTAGTTCGCGATGAACTGGAGCTCGCGGATCGGCGCCCATTGGGTTTCCAGTTCCAGGCCCCAGATGGCCGCGTCCAGGTTCAGGAACTGCGTCGCCGTGATGGTCCCCAGCGGCACGGTCAGCGGAGCCTGGAAGCCCTTGTAGTCGGTGTAGAACAGGGCCGAATTGACCTGCAGGCTGCGGCCGATGTTCTTCTTGGCGCCCAGCTCGAAGGAGTTGACGTACTCCGGATCGGCGTAGGGATCGGGCGACAGGCCGTTGGAGCCCAGCCAGCCGCCGGCCTTGTAGCCGCGCGAGTAGCGCAGATAGAGGTTGGTGTCGGAGTCCGGCTCCCACTGCAGGCCGAGCGTGCCGGTGAAGGCGTCCCAATCGCCCGAGAGCTCGCGCCGCAGGCCGCCGGTCGCATTCGCCTTCAGGTCCGCGGTCAGCGGATTGGCGGCGCACGAGGCGAGCGTCGTTCCGCCGCAGACCTGCTGGGTGGTGACGTCGACGGCGAAGCCTTGGGCGACGGCGGGCGGCACGGCGGCGCCGAAGGCGAGCGCCAGGGTCGGGATACGGGCGACATAGCGGGCGATGTCGTAACCGTCCTTCTCGTCATAGGTGTAGCGAAGACCGGCGGTCAGGGTCCAGTTCTCGGCGAACTCCCAGTCGATCTGGCCGAAGGCCGCGTAGGACTTCGTCTCCAGGTGGCCGTCCACATACAGGAAGGCTCCGCGGTCGTTGCGCGCCGCGGGCGTTCCTTGCAGGCTCAGCGGCTGGAACATGGCCGCATCGCCCATCACCTGGATGCCCTGCGGCTGATCGTAGGTCTGGGAGTACTGGTAGACGCCGACGATCCAGTTCAGCGGGCCTTCGCCGTTGGACGCCAGGTTGATCTCGTTCGACAACCAGCTCTGGCGCTCTTCGTAGAAGGTGCGCGCGTCGGTGGAGACGCCGCGTGCGGTGAAGGCGGCCATGGGGCCCGGTCCGTCAAGATCGACGAGGATGTCCTGCGCCGCGGTGCGGGACGCGCCGTCGGAGTCGGTCGAGGTGTTGTAGTCGTACTGCTGGTAGCCGCCGAGATACTTCAGCGTCGCCCAGCCGAGGTCGGTCGTGACGTCCAGGTGCAGGCGGTGGTGGTTGTCGAGCGAGCCGTAGTTCCGCGAATTGACGTTCTGGGTGTACGGATCCTTGAGCCCGGGGTTGGTCTGGGTCAGGCCATAGTTGGTGTTGTAGTACAGCGCGCTGGTGCCCGCGCCGGTGAAGGACGTCGTGTCGTAGGGCGACAGGTTGTTGGTGAAGGTGTTGCCGATGCCGTAGCCGTCGTCCCAGTCGAACTTGGTGTAGCGCAGACGGGCGGTGGTGTTGTCGCCGAGATCGGCCTCGATCTGGGCCTCCAGCGTGTAGCGGTTGGCCGTCGCGCCGCCTTCAGCCGAGCCGGCGTTGTTCAGGAAGCCGCGCTCGCGCCGCTCCATCGAGGCGCCCACCAGGAAGCGCAGGTTGTCGGCCACCGGGCCGCGCACCATCGCATCGAAGCGGTAGGACTCGTAGTTGCCGACCATGGCGCGGACTTCGCCGTTGAAGTCCTCGGTCGGGCGCTTGGCGATGATGTTCATCGCGCCGCCGATCGAGTTGCGGCCGTAGAGCGTGCCTTGCGGGCCGCGCAGCACTTCCGTGCGCTCGATGAACAGCGACGGCGTCGAGGCGTCGGCCATGGAGTTGGAGAAGATGCCGTCCGAGTACAGCGCCACCGAGGGGTCGGTGCCGATGGCGTTCGTCAGGCGGCCGATGCCGCGGACCGACATGCGGTCATTGCTCGTATAGCTCAGGCTGGGCGTCATGCGGGCGAGGTCTTCGACCGTGTTGACGCCCATGACGTCGCGCTTCTCGCTGGTGTAGGCCGAGATCGCGACCGGGACGTCCTGCAGGCTCGCGTCGCGCTTTTCGGCGGTGACCACGATCTCTTCGACCAGTGAACCTGAATCGGCGTCGGACGATTGGGCCAGCGCCTGCGAGGCGATGGCGCTCAGAGCGGTCGCAGAGGCCCCGGCCACCAGCAGCGCGCGCCAGCGCGATCCTGCCTTAAACGTGCGGCGCACGCCGCCAAGGTGAGTGGTCATGAGATCCTCCGAAACGGTTACTGTTTTTCGTTGCGGCGGACCACGGCGACTCGAATCCGATTTGAAAACCCCCAAAGGTGGCAAAGCGCTCTACGTGCGGTGGTCGTCGTCGCTTGTGGCGCGAAGGACACGTTATGGCCCGCTGAGGTCCGGTTGTTTTGCATACCGGCGCCAAAAATCGACCGGTGGTTTGCGACTCCCGGACGGCTGTGGACTCAAAAATCGAGCAGTCGAGCGGTGTCCGGGTTCGGGATCGCGGCCCTTGGCCGTCGACATCCAGACGCTGGTGATCGGGCGCGCGCGCCGACCGCCGCGCTTCAGTCCCAATCGGAGTCCTTTTTCTTTCTCGGCGCGAACAGGCCGGGATAGGGGCCCTTGCCGATGCGGTACTCGCACCAGACGTCGTCCTTCGGGCATTCGAACTCGCCGTCGAACTGCTTCTTCAGCTTGGGACTGACGACGGCGTAGGTCGGGCCGTCCTGGGCGCCGGCCGCCAGCTTTCGCGCGCAGGCTTCCTGTTCGGCCTTGGTGAGCGCGAGGAACTCCGCCGATCGGCAGCCGACGCCCGCGCGAAGCGTTCGGCGCAACCCGTCCTTCTGCGGCGCTTCACCGTCCTGCACGCGCCATGCCTGGTCGGCGGCCCGCCGCGGCGCGGTATGGCGGCTCACTGTGGGTAGGGGGTTCGGGCGTGCCGCGGCGGGGGCGGGCGTCGGCTTGCTGCGCGCCGGGCTCGACGGCGGGGCGCGGCGTAGCGGCGGCGCCAGGAGTACGTCAATGACGGTGTCGTCGTCAGGAGGCGGCTCTTGCCGCGCAAGCAGCAGGCCGGCCGCGATCAGCCCATGGAGGGCGCTCGCCAGAAGAATCGCCGCAGCGGGGCGCAGGCCGGAGGGGTGTCGCACTGCAGAACCTTACAAACCAGGTCCGGCGGACCCGCGGCCGCCAATCCAGGGATCGGCTGCGGCGGCACTAAGGCGCGGGCGTGTCGATGCGGCGTGGGTTTTGCGTCAGGTCGGCCACAAAGCTGAACCATAAGACGGCTCGGTGGCGAGCTGAGCGCAGCCGGGCGAAGCGGCCCGACTGCGCTCAGGGCTTAGGCGAGGTCGAAGCGGTCGGCGTTCATGACCTTGGTCCAGGCGGCGACGAAGTCTTTGACGAACTTCTCGCCCGCGTCGGCTGAGGCATAGACCTCGGAGAGGGCGCGCAGCTGGGAGTTGGAGCCGAACACCAGGTCGGTGCGGGTGGCGGTCCAACGCTCGGCCTTGGTCTGGCGATCCGTGCCGAGGAACAGCTCGTCGCCGTGGCCGTCGATGGCCTTCCACGCCGTCTTCATGTCGAGCAGGTTGACGAAGAAGTCGTTGGTCAGCTGGCCGGGACGGTCGGTGAGCACGCCGTGCTTCTGGCCGCCGGTGTTGGCGCCCATCACACGCAGGCCGCCGACCAAGACGGTCATCTGCGGGGCCGAGAGCCCCAGCAGCTGAGCGCGATCGACCAGCAGTTCCTCGGTCGGCACGTTGAAGGCCACCTGCAGATAGTTGCGGAAGCCATCGACCCGCGGCTCAAGCACCGCGAAGCCCTCGACGTCGGTCTGCTCCTGCGAAGCGTCGGTGCGGCCCGGCGTGAACGGAACCTCGATCTTGTGGCCCGCGGCCGCGGCGGCCGTCTCGACGCCGACCGATCCGCCCAGGACGACCAGGTCGGCGATCGACACGGTCTTGGCGCCGTCAAACCCGGCCTTGATGTCCTCATAGACCTTGAGGACCTTGGCGAGCTTGGCTGGTTCGTTGACCTCCCAGTCCTTCTGGGGCGCCAGGCGAATACGGCCGCCGTTGGCGCCGCCGCGGTGGTCGGACCCGCGATAGGTCGAGGCCGAGGCCCAGGCGGTCGAGACCAGTTCGGCCACGGAAAGGCCCGAGCCGGCGATCTTGTCCTTCAGCGCCTTGATGTCGGCCGCATCGATGACCGGGCCCTTCTGGGCCGGGACCGGGTCCTGCCAGATCAGGTCTTCGGCCGGCACTTCCGGGCCGAGGTAGCGGGCCTTCGGGCCCATGTCCCGGTGGCAGAGCTTGAACCAGGCGCGGGCGAAGGCGTCGGCGAAGTGGGCCGGATCGTTGCGGAAGGCCTCGGAGATCTTGCGGAAGCCAGGATCGACCTTCAGGGCCATATCGGCCGTGGTCATCATGGTCGGCACGCGGCGGTCGGGGCTGTGGGCGCCCGGCGCCATGTCCTCTGGCTTCTGATTGACCGGCTGCCACTGCTTGGCTCCGGCGGGGCTGCGCACCAGTTCGTACTCGTAGTCGAGCAGCATGTGGAAGAAGGTGTTGTCCCACTTGATCGGCGTGGGGGTCCATGGGCCTTCCAGTCCCGAGGTGATGGTGTGGTCGCCCATCCCGCTCTCGTGGCCGCTCTGCCAGCCCAGGCCCTGCTGGGCGATGTCGGCGCCTTCCGGGGCGGCCCCGACCTTGGAGGCGTCGCCGGCCCCGTGCGCCTTGCCGAAGGTGTGGCCGCCGGCCGTCAGCGCGACGGTCTCTTCGTCGGTCATGCCCATCCGGTGGAAGGTCTCGCGGATGTCGCGCGCGGACGCCAGGGCGTCGGCCACGCCGCCGGGGCCTTCCGGATTGACGTAGATCAGGCCCATCTGGATCGCCGCCAGCGGGCTTTCCAGCACCAGGTTCTTCTCAGGCTGGATGCGGGTCTCGTTGCCTTCCTGGCCGACCCACAGCTCCTCGGTGCCCCAGTAGACGTCGCGCTCAGGTTCCCAGACGTCGGCGCGGCCGCCGCCGAAGCCGAACACCGGGCCGCCCATGGACTCGATCGCCACGTTGCCGGCCAGGATCATCAGGTCGGCCCAGGAGAGGTTGGCGCCGTACTTCTGCTTGATCGGCCACAGCAGGCGGCGGGCCTTGTCGAGGTTGCCGTTGTCCGGCCACGAGTTCAGCGGCGCGAACCGTTGCTGGCCCGCGTTCGCGCCGCCGCGGCCGTCGCCGGTGCGGTAGGTGCCGGCGCTGTGCCAGGCCATGCGGATGAAGAACGGGCCGTAGTGGCCGTAGTCGGCCGGCCACCAGGGTTGGCTGTCGGTCATCAGCGCAGTCAGGTCACGCTTCACGGCCTGATAGTCGAGCGCCTTGAAGGCTTCGGCATAGTTGAAGTCCGCGCCCATGGGGTCGTCGGTTCGGAGGATCTCCAGGGAGAGGTGGTTCGGCCACCAGTCCCGATTGGTGCGACCGAGCAGCGAGCGCAGCGCGCCGCGTTCCTTGCGCGGGTCATTGAGCGGGGATGCGTCATCCATGTCGAAGTTCTCCCGTAACGGCGATCTTTCGAAAGCGTAGGCCCAGGATTTCCCCCTGGCCAATGGGAAAACTCTGTCGCCGCCATTGAGAGGATCAATGGACCCGACGCGCCTGAGCCGGGGGTTGTCGCTGGATCAATATAATGGCACGGTTAGTGTCAATAAAAGGTCGGGAGGCGACGATGAAGCGGCGTTGGAAGTGGCTGGGCGCGTCGGTGCTGGTGCTGGCGGCGGGGGCCGGGCTGGCGGCGGCCAACCGCACGACGATCCTGTCGATGGTCGCCCGCGCGCAGATGCCGCCGGTCGAGGACAACCGCGCCGTGACCTGGGCCCAGGGCCCGCAGGCGCCGGCCGAGGGCGAACGGCCGCCGAACGTGGTGTTCATCCTGGCCGACGACCTCGGATACAACGACATCACCATCAATGGGGGCGGGGTGGCCGACGGCGCCGTGCCGACGCCCAATATCGACTCCATCGGCCAGCAGGGCGTGGTGTTCGCGGCGGGCTACGCCGGCAACGCCACCTGCGCGCCCTCGCGCGCGGCGATCCTGACCGGTCGCTACCCGACCCGCTTCGGCTTCGAGTTCACGCCGGCCCCGGTGGCGTTCGAACGCATGGTCGGCACCGAGGCCGAGCCCGGCGCGATCGTGAAGCCGAAGTTCTTCGCCGACCGCATCAAGGACATGCCTCCCGGAAGCACCGCGCGGAATCCGGCCGCGGTCAACGAGCTCAGCATGCCGTCTGGTGAAATCACCATCGCCGAAGTGCTGAAGGCGAGGGGCTATCACACCGTCCACCTGGGCAAGTGGCACCTGGGCGGCAAGAAGGGATCGCGGCCTGAGGACCAGGGCTTCGACGAGAGCCTGGGCTTCATCGCCGGCGGCTCGATGTTCCTGCCGGAGAAGGACCCGAACGTCGTCAACTCCAAGCAGGACTGGGACGCCATCGACCGTTTCCTGTGGCCGAACCTGCCCTATGGCGTGCAGTTCAATGGCTCGCCGATGTTCCGGCCGCGCGGCTACATGACCGACTATCTGGGCGACGAGGCGGTGAAAGCGATCAAGGCCAACCGCAACCGGCCGTTCTTCCTCTACTTCGCGCCGAACGCGATCCACACGCCGCTGCAGGCCACCAAGGCCGACTACGACGCCCTCCCGCAGATCAAGGACCACCGCACGCGGGTCTACGGGGCCATGACCCGCAACCTCGACGCCAACATCGGCAAGATCCTCCAGGCGCTGAAGGACGAGGGGCTGGACCAGAACACCCTGGTGATCTTCTCCAGCGACAACGGCGGGGCCGGCTATGTCGGGCTGCCGGACGTCAACAAGCCCTATCGCGGCTTCAAGTCGACCTTCTTCGAGGGCGGGGTGCGCACCCCGTTCTTCATGCGCTGGCCGGGGGCAATCCAGCCGGGATCGACCTATGGCTATCCGGTCGGGCACATCGACATCTTCGCCACCGCCGCGGCGGCGGGCGGCGCGCCGCTGCCGAGCGACCGGCCGATCGACGGCGTCGACCTGCTGCCGCACGTGCAGGGCAAGAACCCGGCACGGCCGCACCAGACGCTGTTCTGGCGCTCGGGCCAGTACAAGGCCGTGCTCGACGGCGACTGGAAGCTGCAGGTCAACGGCGCGCGCGACAAGGTCTGGCTCTACGACCTGGCCAGCGATCCGACCGAGCAGCGCGACCTGGCCGCCGCCCAGCCGGAGAAGGTCAAGACGCTGAAGGACCTGATCGCCCGCCAGGACGCCCAGAGCGTCAAGCCGATCTGGCCCTCGCTGCTGCAAGGGCCGGTGTTCGTCGACAAGCCGGGCGGCGTTCCTCAGAAGGCCGGCGACGAATACATCCTCTGGGACAACTGATGACGGGGCTGCTCCCGCCGTCGACCAACGCTCAGTACCGTGGCGCCCGCGTCTCGGTCTGGGCGCTCGGCCTGGCGGCGTTGCTGACCCTTGGTCCTGGCCTGATCCACAGCTTCCTGCCCGACGGCGGAGCGGTCTCGATCGCCGGCCTCGACCTCGGAGACCGCCGCGACGTGGTGGTGGGCGTCTTCGCCTGGCAGGGAGCCACGCAGATCGCCTTTGGCCTGGTTTTGCTGGCGGTGGCTGTCCGCTACCGGAGCCTGACGCCGCTCATGCTGTGCCTGCTGCTGATCGAACGAGGGCTGATGGCGCTGCAGGGTTGGTGGCTGCGGGCTCCGGCCAGCGGCCACCATCCGCCGGAGCACTATGCGAGCCTGGTCGGCGCCGGGCTCGCCCTGGTCTTCCTGGCGCTGTCGCTGCGACCGCGGACCTAGAAGCCGGCGCCAGGCTTGGTGCGGATGTTCAGCTGCCCGGCCAGGCCCGCGGTGCGGTGATGCTCGAT
The DNA here is from genome assembly GCF_026411515.1 of Phenylobacterium sp. 58.2.17. Lineage (NCBI taxonomy): Bacteria > Pseudomonadati > Pseudomonadota > Alphaproteobacteria > Caulobacterales > Caulobacteraceae > Phenylobacterium > Phenylobacterium sp. 58.2.17. The sequence goes on from NZ_JAPMTQ010000027.1 coordinate 44,255, forward strand.
GGCGTGCATCTGCGGCGACATCGCCATCTGCTGGAAGGCGGCAAGCGAGGGGTATTCGGCCAGGGCGATCATGTCCCAGAGATCCTCGACCTCGCCGATCAGCAAGCCTGTGACATGGCCGCCGTAGCGAACCTTGCCGCCGAGGCCCTCGACCAGTTTGCGCACCTCATCGGCGTAGCGGGCATAAGCCTCGGCTCCGGTCAGATGGCCGTCGGCGCCGTCGGAGTACTCGGCCTTCGGCTTGAACTTCAGCAGGTTGACCATGACGAAGGGCCCGTCCTCGGCGCCGCCGAAGAACTCCATGGCCTGCTCGTGGGGTGGATAGACGGCATTGACGACATTCATGGGCGGGCTCCTTAGCCGCGACGGGTGATAAGGCCGGCGATCACCTCGACGATGGCGTCGGGGCTGTCTTCCTGCAGGAAGTGGCCGCCGTGCAGGGTGACGTGCGGCTGACCCTGGGCGCCGGGCACGCGGGCCTGGAACGGGGCCTCGCCGCCCTTGGTGATCGGGTCGCCGTCGCTGAAGGCGGTGATCAACGGCCGATCGAAGCGCTCCAGCACCTTCCAGGCCTCGAGGTTCTGGGCGACGGAGGCGTGCTCGGGCGTCACAGGAACCAAGGCGGGGAACTGGCGCGCGCCTTCCTTGTAGCTCTCATCCGGATAGGGGGCGTCGTAGGCGGCGACCTCTTCCGGCGACAGGTCGCGAACCGTGCCGCCGTTGATCAGCATGCCGATCGGCATCTGCGGGACCGACTGGCTGAAGGTGAGCCAGGCCTTGAAGCCGTCGGTCATGCCGCCGCCGGTCGGCAGGCCGGTGTTGGCCACGACGACGCCGGCGAACCGCTCAGGGAAGGCGGCGACCAGCCGCAGGCCGATCAGCCCGCCCCAGTCCTGGCAGAACAGCGTCAGCCCTTTCAGGTCCAGGTCGGTCAGCCAGGCGCTCATCCAGGCCACGTGCCGCTCGTAGGTGTAGTCGGCGCGGTCGGCCGGCTTGTCGGAGCGGCCGAAGCCGATGAGGTCCGGCGCGATCACCCGGCAGCCCTTGGCGACCAGGCCGGCGATCACCTTGCGATAGAGGTAGGCCCACGACGGCTCGCCGTGCAGCAGCAGGACCGGGGCGCCGTCGCGCGGGCCTTCGTCGACATAGTGCAGGCGCAGGGCCGTACCGTCCGCATCCGTGATCTCGTGGTAGCGCGGCGCATAGGGCCAGTCGGTCAGGGCGGCGAAACGTTCGTCCGGGGTGCGCAGGATCCGCATCAGGGCCTCGGGGCTAGCCAGTCGTTGAAACTAATGACACTATGCGTGTCATTATATTCCGGGCGGGTCAAGCCAGGGGAGGAAAGCGATGGCGCGTGGATGGAAAATCGGCCTGGCTGTAGCGGCGGCCGTCGTGGTCGCGGCGGTCGGCGTCTGGGCCTTCCGGGGCCAGATCGCGGTGGCGGCGATGGAGCGCACGTTCGACAAGGCGATGGCCCCCGATTTCTATTCTGACCTGCCGGACGGCCTGCACGTCGGGCTGTGCGGCTCGGGCTCGCCGATGCCGGATCCCGGACGGGCCGGGCCCTGCACGGTGGTGCTGGCCGGCCGCCAGCTGTTCGTCATCGACGCAGGGGCGGGGGGCACGAAGAACCTCGCCTTGATGAACCTGCCGCCGGGCAGGGTCGATGCGGTGCTGCTGACCCACCTGCACTCCGACCACATCGACGACCTGGGCGAGCTGATGCTGCAGCGCTGGGCCGGCGGCGGGCGCACCGCGCCGGTTCCGGTCTACGGCCCACTGGGCGTAGACAAGGTCGTGGCGGGGTTCCAAGAGGCCTATCTGATCGACCGCGGGTTCCGCATCGCCCACCACGGTGAAAAGGTCACCCCGCCGAGCGGATTCGGCGGGACGGCCCATCCGTTCGAGGCGCCGCGCAACGGACCGGACGTGGTGCTGATCGAGACCCCGGACCTGAAGGTCGCCGCCTTCCCGGTCGAGCATGCGCCGGTGGAGCCGGCGGTCGGCTACAAGTTCGTCTACAAGGGCCGTAGCGTGGTGATCAGCGGCGACACCGCGGTCTCGGCGCGGGTCGAGGCCGCCGCCAAGGGCGCGGACGTCCTGGTGCACGAGGCGCTGGCCCCCAACCTGGTCGCCATCCAGAACCGGGCCGCGGCCAAGCACGGGCGCACGAACCTGGCGGCCATCACCCACGACATCCTGTCGTATCACACGCCTCCGGAGGACGCGGCGCGGATCGCCGAGCGCGCGGGCGCGCGCTACCTGCTGCTGACCCACATCATCCCGCCGCTGCCGATCCGGGCGCTGGAAGGGCCGTTCCTGGGCGACTCCCGCAAGCTCTATTCCGGCCAACTGCGGGTCGGGCACGACGGCGACCTGATCAGCCTGCCGGCCGGGAGCGACGAGATCGGCTACACTAATCGCCTGGCGATCTTCCAATAGGAGGCGTTCGAGATGAAGGACCCCATCGCGCTCTCCGGCGCGCCCGGTTCGCCCTATACCCGCAAGATGCTGGCGGTGCTGCGCTACCGGCGCATTCCCTACCGCTTCCTGCCGGCGTCGGGTCCGGCGCTCGCCGGCCTGCCGCAGCCGAAGGTCTCGCTGCTGCCGACCTTCTACCTGCCCGACGAGAACGGCGAGCTGGCGGCGGTGACCGACTCCAGCCCGATCATTCGCCGGCTGGAGCGCGAGCATGGCGGCCGCAGCCTGATCCCCGACGACCCGGCCCTGGCCTTCCTCGACGAGCTGATCGAGGACTATGCCGACGAATGGCTGACCAAGGCCATGTTCCACTACCGCTGGGCCTATGAGGCCGACATCGCCAAGTCGGCGGCGATCCTGCCGTGCTGGCGCGGCTTCTGCGTGCCCGACGAGGAGTTGGCTGCGCGCGGCCGGCAATTCGCCGAGCGCCAGATCGGCCGCCTGCGCTATGTCGGCTCCAACTCTGTGACCGGGCCGCTGATCGAGGCGAGCTATCAGCGGTTCCTGGCGGCGTTCGAGGCGCACCTGCGCCACTGGCCCTATCTGCTCGGCCGCAGGCCTGGCGCGGGGGACTTCGCGGTGTTCGGACAGCTGACCCAGCTGGCGGCCTTCGATCCCACCCCGATGGCCCTGACCCTGCGCGCCGCGCCGCGCGTCGCCGCCTGGGTCGGGCTGATGGAAGACCTGTCGGGGCTGGAGCCAGGCGAGGAGGACTGGATCGCCCCCGCCGCGCCGCCGCCGACCCTGGCGCCCTTGCTGGCCGAGATCGGGCGCGGCTACGTCCCGGTGATGCTCGCCAACGCGCAGGCGGTGATGGCCGGCGCCGCGGAGGTCGAAGCGAGCGTGGAGGGGCGGCCGTGGAGCCAGCAACCGTTCCCCTATCAGGCCAAATGCCTGCGTTGGCTGCGGGAGGCTCACGGCAAGCTCGACGTCGAGGCGCGCGGTTTGGTCGACGCCCTGTTGGCCGGGACCGGCTGCGAAACACTGTTCGCCCCTGGAGCTTGACCCCCGCAGGCCTTAGTCAGGGTGCAAAGAGACTGCGGGGACGGCGCGCTTGAGTCAGAAACGGTCGGCGGACGGACGGCGGCGGCGGGGCGAGGACAACCGCGCCCGGATCGTTGCGGCCATGCTGGAGATCATCCAGGAGGGCGAGGTGTCGCCCAGCGCCGAGCAGGTCGCCGAGCGCGCCGACGTCGGCTTGCGCACCGTGTTCCGGCACTTCAGCGACATGGACAGCCTCTACTCCGAGATGTCCGAGGCGATCGAGCAGATGATGCAGGCCGCGGTCGACCGGCCGTTCAAGTCGGCCGACCCGCGTGAGCGCGTCGTCGAACTGGTCGCCCGGCGTGCGGCGGTGTTCGAGAAGATCGCCCCGTTCAAGCGCGCTTCGGACGCCCTGCGTCACCGCTCTCGATTCCTTGAGGCCGGCAGCGAACGGTTAGTGGCGGCGCTGCGCATGATCCTGGTGCGTGAACTGCCGCCGCAGGTCGACCCACTGACGGTCGAGACCCTCGACCTGCTGCTGAGTTGGGAAAGCTGGGCGAGGCTGCGGCGCGAGCAGGGGCTCAGCCCCGCCCGCGCGCGCCAGGTTCTGGAGGCCTCGGTTCGGAGGCTGCTCGCCTAGGGGCGCAACCGCTCGGCCAGGAACGCGCGGATGTCGGCGGCCAGCAGCCGCGCGCTGTCGTCGCCGAGATAGGGCATGTGTCCGGACGGATAGACCTTCATGGTCAGCCGCTCGCGCGCCAGGCCCGAGTGGCGCGCCACGTTCTCGAGCGCGCCGAGGGTGGTGACGAGGTCGTAGTAGCCGGAGCCGGTGAACACCACGAGCGAGGGGTTGCGACGCATGGCGGTGGCGAGGTCTTCGGCGTAGTTGCGCGGGCCGGGACCCCAGTTCCAGCGCGAATTGACCTCGGTGAAGGCGATCGCCTGGTAGGTCGAGGGGGCGCGAACCTTCAGCTCCCGCTCCACATACTCGTTGATGCCGGCGACGAAGGACGGCGTGTACTGGCCCATGGCCGGGTCGTCGGCGACGGGATCGCCGCCGCTGGCGGCCAGCGGCAGGGTGTAGCGGCCGTCATAGGCGCCGATCTGGAGGCCCTGGTCCTTCAGCAGCAGTTCGCCGAACTTGGACAGCGAGATGCGCAGGTCGGCGTCCAGCCAGGTCCGGGCCGGAAGCCCGGTCAGGGCGGCGAGCCCCTCGGCGACCTTGGCCTTGTCGGCGGCGGGCAGGTCCTCGCCCGCATAGAGGGCCGGCAGATAGACCTCGCGGGCGAACTTGCGGGCGGCTTCGGCGGCGCCTTCAGCCGAACTCGCGGCGGCCTTGCCGTGGACCCAGGCGGTGGCGGCCATGGTCGGCAGGCTGGACAGCGCGGCGCGAGCGTCGCCGGCCCCGCCGCCGCGGTTCATGTCGAACGACGGGCCCAGGATGATGACGCCGTTGAGGGTGGTCGCGCCCAGCGCGCCGGCCGGCGACATCGGGCCGCCCATCAGGTTGGTCGCCACGACCGAGGCGCGGACCGTGCCGTAGCTTTCGCCCATCAGGTACTTCGGCGAATTCCAGCGGCCGTTGGCGGTCAGCCAGGTCTGAATGAATTCGCTGGTGGCGCGCGCGTCCTGGGTGACGCCGTAGAAGTCTTCGGCCCGGCCGCCGGGCAGCAGGCGGCTGTAGCCGGTGCCGACCGGGTCGATGAACACTAGGTCGGCGACGTCGAGCAGCGAGTAGGGATTGTCCTCGAGCGTGAAGGGGGGGACGGTCGGGGGCTTGACCGGGTCGGCCATGGCGATGCGGCGCGGGCCCAGCATGCCCATGTGCAGCCACACCGACGACGAGCCCGGCCCGCCGTTGAACACGAACACGACCGGGCGGTCGGCCTTCGCCCCCTTGGCCACATAGGAGAAGCTGAACAGGCTGGCGGCCGGCTGGCCGTTGGCGCCCTTCAGGATCGTCTCCTGCAGGGTGGTGCGATAGGCGACCTTCTTGCCCATGAAGACGCCGGCGTGGTCGCTGGCGAACACGCGCGGCGCGGCGATCGCCGCGGCGGGGTCAGGCGCGGCCAGCGACGGCGGCGCGACCGCGGCGAGCAGCAGGGCGGCGGCGATCGCCGAAGTCAGATGGCGCATTGATTGTCCGGCACTTGAGGAACGCGCGCCCAGCGGTAGCCGTCCAGGGCCTGGCCGCGTGGCAGGTAGGTGATGGCCAGGTCGCGGCCGTCGCGGCGGATCTTCAGGGTGATGGTCTGCTCGGGCTTGGCCTGGACGGCGTCCAGCACCACGGCCTCGGTGACCTCGTCGCCGTCGCGGACGCCGGCGGCGGCCGCCTGAGAGCCGGCGACCAGGCCCTTCACGATCCGCGGGCTGGCGGTCAGCGAGGCGCTGTCGAAGCCGAGCTCGAAGGCGCGGAAGCTGGCGGCCTCGCGCTCGAAGCAGGGACCATAGGCGTCCGACGGCGGGACCAGCAGCTTGCCTGCCATCATGGCGGCGTGCTCGGCGCGGGCCTGCGGCCCGAGCTCGGCGGCGACGAGTTCCAGCCAGGCCTCGGTGTCGTATGACTGGCCGGCGGCGCGGCGGGCCAGCATCGCCTTGACCAGGTCGTCCAACCGGCGCTTTCCGCCCGACTTGGCGCGCACCTGCGCGTCGACCATTGCCATGTAGAAGGCGCCGCGGTCGTAGGGCAGCTTGCGCACGCGGGTGTCGCTCCAGAACTTGGCGGCGATCTCCTCGGCCGGAGCGGTGTTGACCGGATTGCCGTAGTAGCTCTGCGCCCGCTCGTTGATCTGCGCCAGGAAGTCGTCGGTCGTGATCAGGCCGGAACGCCAGGGAATGGTCGCCGAGTAGAACTCCGCCAGCCCTTCGCCGTACCAGGAAACGACGCCGTTCGGGCCGTTCAGGCCGCCCGGCCAGTTGTGGACGATCTCATGCGCCAGGTGATGGCGCATGCCGTCGACGGTCGGGACCGGATCGTCGCCGAAGCCCGACATGAACGAGTTGATCAGCCCGGCGCCGCCAGTCCCAGGATAGGGATTGTGGCGGAAGAACACGCGGTAGGGCTTGTCGGATTCGCCGAAGAAAGTGGCGATCGCGGTGCGCGCCTTCTCGGTCCAGCTGGCGACCGCCGGTACGTCGAACGGCGGAGTTCCCAGCCAGTAGATCGCGAACGGCTGGCCGCTTGAGGCCTCCGGATAGCTCCTCAGCGGACCGGCCATGTAGAAGGTGTTGGCGAGCAGCTCCACCGGGCCGACCAGCTTCAGGGGGCCTTCGCCCAGGCTCTGGGCGCCGCGCGATCCCGCGGGCATGGCGGCCAGGTCCCAGTCGAGGCTCAGGCTGTAGGGGGCGCTGCTGTCGGGCAGGGCCAGGAAGGTCACGCCGGCGCCGTTCAGGCCGCCGGCCTCGGGCCGCAGGTCGAACGGCGGACCCGAGCCGAGCTTGGGCCGGAACGCGGTGGCGGCGGCGGTGTAACGGACGGTGACGTCGCCCTGCGTCGGGCGGGCGACCTGCCAGCGGCGGAAATACATGAAGTTGGACGGATCGGCCGGGTCGTCCTTCTGGACCAGCGGGACCGGGCCTTTGGCGTCGACGACCTCGATCTGGGCCGCCTCGTACTGTTGGGTCGTCACCGAGGCGAAGACCATCGGCAGACGCAGGAAGGCTTGGCCCGGCTTGGCGTTCGGGGCCTGCAGCTTCAGCGTCACTCCTACCTTGTCGACCGCGCCGGACGTCTGGTGCGGGGCGAGGGTCAGGTTCAGGGCGGGCGGCGCGGTCTGGGCGCCGGCGCTCGTGGCGAGAGCCAGGGCGGCCGCAGCGGCGGCCAGCAGGGTCTTGGTCTTCATCAGGCGGGCGGGGTCCGTGGCAGCGCCGACAGCAGTCGGTCGACGTCGTTCATGTCGTTGAACACCGCCAGCGAGACCCGGAAGCGGTTCTGCGAGACGGTCAGGCGGATGTCGGCGGCCTTCATCAGGTCGCCGAGCTTGGCGCGGGCGTCCTTGAGCGCGAAGGCGACCAGGGCGGTCTGCGAGTCCAGCGGCGTCATCGGCCGATAGCCGCGGCCGCGCAGTTCGGTCTGCACCGCCTTGATCAGCGGCTGGCGCGCGGCCTGGATGGCGGGAACGCCCAGATCCCGGATGAAGCCCAGCGAGTGGTCGAGCTGGACGACGCCGGTCCAGGAAGTGGTGCCCATGGCGAACTTGCCCGCGGCGTCGGGCGACATGCCGTAGGTGGCCGCGCCGGGGCCTGGCTCGTCATAGGGGAAGACGTGCGACTTGAAGGCGTTGATCTGGTGATAGCCCCACCACGGCCGCTTCACCCTGTCCTGGATCTCCTTGCGGACATAGAGGAAGCCCAGGCCGAAATCGCCCATCAGCCATTTGTAGGAAGACGCCGCGGCGAAATCGACGCCGGCTGCGCGCAGGTCGATCGGCGTGATCCCGGCCGCGTGGACCATGTCGACATAGACATAGGCGCCGTGGGCGTGGGCCAGGTCGCAGACCGCCTTCAGGTCGTGCGCGAAGCCGTTGGTGGTCGAGACCGCGCTGATCGAGACCAGCTTGGTTTCGTCGTTCACCGCCGCCGCCATCTGGCCCATGTCGATGCGGCCGTCCTCCGTCATCGGCAGGGTGACGACCTCCATGCCGGCCTTGCCGAGTTCGCCATAGGTGTAGAATGAGCCGAAGAAGTGCAGGGCGTCGGTGACGATGCGGCCGCCGCTCTCCGGAATGCCCAGCGCGCGGATCACAAGGTTCTCGCCCATGGTCGTGGACTGGATCAGCGACAGCTCGTCCGGCGCGGCGCCCACCAGTTCGCCGAACTTGGCGATCATCGCCTCTTCCTTGGCCCCGACGCTGTAGCCCGTGACCGCGCCGTCCTGGGTCTTGTAGCGGAGGTACTCCTCCAGCGCCGCACGCGCGCCCAGCGGCATCGGGTGGGTTGAGCCCGCGTCCAGATAGGTGAACGGCATCTTGGCGAAGGCGTCCTTGGCCGGCAGCCGGGCCGGGGTGCGGGACGCCGGGGCCGCCGCGGCCGACT
>NZ_JAPMTQ010000028.1:0-42678 GCF_026411515.1 Phenylobacterium sp. 58.2.17
GCTCGCGCGGGCCGCCGCGGTCGCGGCTGCTGGCGCGGCGCTCGTCCTTGATCGAGGCGAAGTCGACGCCTTCGAGCACGACCTCTTCCGGGGTCTTGCCGATCAGCTTCAGCACCTTGTCGATGTTCTTCGCGTCGGCGGGGGTGACGATCATGTACGCCTCGCCGGTACGGCCGGCGCGGCCGGTCCGACCAATGCGGTGGACATAGTCGTCAGCGTGGTGCGGGACGTCGTAGTTGAAGACGTGGCCGACCGCCGGGATGTCGAGGCCGCGGGCGGCGACGTCGGAGGCGCAGAGCAGCTTCAGCTCGCCCTTGCGGAAGGATTCCAGGGTGCGCATGCGCGTCGCCTGGTCCAGGTCGCCGTGAATGGCGCCAGCGTCGAAGCCGTGCTTCTTCAGCGACTTGGCGACGATGTCGACTTCGGACTTCCGGTTGCAGAAGACGATGCCGGTATCGACCTTGGCCCGCTCGATCAGCATGCGCAGCGCGGTGCGCTTGGCCTTCGGATCGGAGGTCGGCAGCTTGATCATGTGCTGGGTGATCGTCTCGGCCGTCGTCGCCGGGCGCGCCACCTCGATCCGCAGCGGATCGTTCAGGAACTGCTTGGTCAGCCGGGTGATTTCCGGCGGCATGGTCGCCGAGAAGAACAGCGTCTGCTTCTTGGCCGGGGTCAGCTTGAAGATACGCTCGATGTCAGGGATGAAGCCCATGTCGAGCATGCGGTCGGCTTCATCGACGACCATGATCTGGACGCCGGTCAGCAGCAGCTTGCCGCGTTCGAAGTGGTCGAGCAGGCGGCCGGGCGTGGCGATCAGCACGTCGACGCCGCGATCAAGCTTCAGCTCCTGATCGCCGAACGAGACGCCGCCGATGAGGAGGGCCCAGGAGAGCGTGCGCTTCTGACCCCTGGCGTACTTCTCGAACGAGGCGGCGACCTGGTCGGCCAGCTCACGCGTCGGGGCGATGACCAGCGAGCGCGGCATCCGCGCCTTGGACCGGCCGGCGGCCAGTCGATCGATCATCGGCAGGGTGAAGGCGGCGGTCTTGCCGGTGCCGGTCTGGGCGATGCCGAGGACGTCGCGACCCTGAAGGGCCACAGGAATGGCCTGGGCCTGGATCGGGGTGGCGGTCGTGTAGCCAGTGTCGGCAACAGCCTGGAGCGTCGCGGGCGACAGGCCCAGTTCGGAAAATTCGGTCATTCAGCAGCAATGGGGGCGGAAGGCTCGCCCGAAGACGAGCTAGCGAACCGCGGCGGCGCAGACGGCGATCGTCGCGCGACGCGGAAGATACGGAGACATAGCGTCAAGTCAAACGCGTTCTGCCCCTTGCAGTTCAAGGGCGGGCGCGAGGTTCGTCGATGTAGTGGTCCAAGGCGGGCCGCGGCGCAATCTCTGAGACTGCTTGGCGGGCGGCATCTCGGCGAGGTCAGGCGGCGATCGTCCGGCCCGTGCGGCGGGACGCAAGCCGCGCCACGAGGCGCCGGCCGAGGTTGATGCCGGGCGCCTCCACGTACCTGAACAGCGCCCAGGCGATCGGAACGACGACGGCGCAGGTGGCCAGGACCGCCAGCGGGAAGGTCACCCCAGAACCGCCCGGCAGCTCGCGGATGCGCGTGTAGACCCCGATCCGGTCGAGCAGGAATATGACGTGTGGGTGGCCCAGATAGACCCCGAAGCTGATCTTGCCGAGGAACTGGGTGACCTTGTTGGACAGAACGGCCGGCGGCGCCAGCGCCATCCCGAGGCTGAGGAGGCCGAACGATGCGCCCCAACCTAGCAGCATGTAGAGTATATTGGTCACGGCGCCGGCCCCTGGACCGGCAAAGACCGGGGCGCTTGCCCAGGCCACGACGATCAGCCCGAGCCCCACGAAGGTCGCCGCTGCGCCCCAGCGGGCGGGGGTCTTGAGCAGCAGCTGATAGGCGATGAGGCCGAAGCCGAAATAGGGCAGGTTGAACGTGAGGCCGTGGGTGATGAAGGACGGGTTCAGCTTGAGCTTGTTGACGGCGATCCCATAGACGACGGCCAGTGCGGTGAACGCCGCGGTGAGCAGGATGGCGCGCGGCAGGGTCGAGGCCAGCGCCAGCACCAGCGGAAAGATGGCGTAGAACAGCATTTCGACGCCGACCGACCAGGAGGCCGGGGCGATGCCGTCCACCATGGTTGGGCTGAGATTGAACAGGAAGCCGATGCAGAGCAGCAGGCTGCGCCAGGAAGGCTGCTCGCCGCCCAGATAGGCGATGATCCCCAGCTGGGTCAGGATGGCGAGGTAGTAGAGCGGCGCGATGCGGAACAGACGGCGCAGATAGAATTCGTTGATCTGCGGACCGGTCGAGAGCTTTCCAGCATAGCCGTAGGCCAGGCTGAAGGCGCTGACGACGAAGAACAGCGGCACGCCGTAGCCGAAGAACCACTTCATGAACTCCAGGCTCTGCGGCACCGCCGCCTGGGTCAGGTGGATCACGTGGAAGATCACGATCGCGAACGCGGCGTAGCCTCGCAAGGCTTCGACGCCCGGCAGATGCGGGCGATGGGCGTGCGGGTTCGTGACAGGCAAGGAAGCCCCCTAGGATGCGCGAGACATCCTAGGGCTGGATTCGTCCTGTTTGGGTAGCGTTGCGGCTTGCCTACACGTCGAGGTCGTCTGCAGCGAACTCGGCGTTTTCCTGGATGAAGCGGAAGCGCAGCTCGGGCTTGCGGCCCATCAGCGCCTCGACCAGGTCCTCCACGGTCTCCTCGGCGCGGGGCAGGGTGACGCGCGCCATGGTCCGGGTGGCCGGATCCATGGTGGTTTCCTTCAGCTGGCCGGGCATCATCTCGCCGAGGCCCTTGAAGCGGCCGATCTCAGGCTTCTTGCCCTTGTATTCCGTGGCCAGCAGTTCCTCGCGGTGCGCGTCGTCGCGGGCGTAGATGGTCTTGCCCCCGTGGCTCATGCGGTAGAGCGGCGGCAGGGCGAGATAGAGGCGGCCGGCGCGGATCAGCTCCGGCATGGTCCGATAGAAGAAGGTGATCAGCAGCGATGCGATGTGGGCGCCGTCGACGTCGGCGTCCGTCATGATCACGACGCGCTCGTAGCGCAGGTCCTCTTCCTTGAACTTCTTTCCGGGCTGGACGCCGAGCGCGAGCAGCAGGTCGGACAGTTCCTTGTTGGCGACCAGCTTGTCGACCGAGGCCGACGCGACGTTCAGGATCTTGCCGCGCAGCGGCAGGATCGCCTGGGTCTTGCGGTTGCGGGCCTGCTTGGCCGAGCCGCCGGCGGAGTCGCCTTCGACCAGGAAGATCTCGGTGCCGTCGGTGGCCTGGCCCGAACAGTCGGCCAGCTTGCCTGGCAGGCGCAGCTTGCGGGTCGCCGAGGCGCGCTGGACATCGCGGTCGCGGCGGCGCTTCAGGCGCTCCTCGGCCCGGTCGATGACGAACTGCAGCAGCAGGCTGGCGGACTTCGGCTGGGCGGTCAGCCAGTGATCGAAGGGGTCGCGCAGGGCGTTCTCGACCAGGCGCTGGGCGTCCGACGAGGAGAGCTTTTCCTTGGTCTGACCCTGGAATTCCGGGTTGGCGATGAACACGCTGACCAGGGAGCCGGCCTGGGCGACGACGTCCTCGGCGGTGATCAGGCCGCCGCGCTTTTCGCCGGTCAGTTCGGCGTACTGTTTCAGGCCGCGGGTCAGGGCGGCGCGGAAACCAGCCTCGTGCGTGCCGCCTTCGGGGGTCGGCACGGTGTTGCAGTAGGACTGCATGAAGCTGTCGGCCTCTCCGAAGCCGGCCGGAGTCCAGGTGACGGCCCACTCGACCTTGCCGGTTTCGCCCGGGCGCTCATAGCGGCCCGCGAAGGGCTCGGGGGTGACGGTCTCGATGTCCTTCACCCGCTCGGCCAGGAAGTCGGCGAGGCCGTTGGGGAAGCGGAACACCGCCTCGGCCGGGGTTTGGTCATGGATGCGCGAGGGATCGCAGCTCCAGCGGATCTCGACGCCGCCGAACAGGTAGGCCTTGGACCGCGCCATCCGATAGAGGCGCGCGGGCTTGAAGGCGCAGCCCTCGCCGAAGATCTGCTCGTCGGGCAGGAAGGCGATGGCCGTGCCCTTCTTGCGGGTCGCGCCGAGCTTCTCGATCGAGCCCAGCGGCTTGCCGCGGCTGAACGACTGGCGCCACTCAAAGCCGTCCTTCCAGGCGGTGACGTCGACGCGCGCCGACAGCGCGTTGACGACCGAAACGCCGACCCCGTGGAGACCGCCCGAGGTCTCGTAGGCCTTGCCCGAGAACTTACCGCCCGAGTGCAGGACGGTCATGATGACTTCCAGCGCCGACTTGCCCGGATGCTTGGGGTGCGGGTCGACGGGGATGCCGCGGCCGTCGTCCTTGACGCTCAGCACGCCGTCGGCGTCGAGCTTGACCTCGATGACCTTGGCGTGGCCGGCGACGGCCTCGTCCATGGCGTTGTCGAGCACTTCGGCGAACAGATGGTGCAGCGCCCGCTCGTCGGTGCCGCCGATGTACATGCCGGGGCGCTTGCGCACCGGCTCCAGCCCTTCGAGGACCTCGATGTCCTTGGCCGAGTAGCCGCTGGCCGGCTTCTCGGTCAGCACCGCCGGATCGGGGCGCGGCTCATGGCTCTGCGCCAGCGGCGCGGCCGGCGCGGGATTGAGCGCGTCGTCGAAGAGGGAAGCTTGGGGAGTAGAGGCCTGGGACATGCGACCTGAAAATGGAACGATTCGAGACCGCCCCATATGAATCGCGCAGACGTCTAAATCAATGCGACCCCGCGGCCGGCGAAGAGCGCAGGCTTTCCGAAGCGGGCCAGGCGCGGCGGCCTGGCCCCTCGCCGGAGCTATTTCCCCTTGAGCACCAGCGGGGCGCTGGGCTCGTCGGCGGCGATGTCGACCGGATGGAAGGGCAGGCGGTGCCAGCCCTTCTTGGAATACAGCCAGGTTTGGTCGGCGAAGTGCGGCGAAGTCGGGTCGGTGGACTGAGAATAGGACAGCACCGCGTCGGCCACCGGACCCTTGTCGTCGAAGGTCACGACCTGGATGTAGCTGGAGCCGTGATAGGGCACGTAGCCGCCGGCCTTGGCGTTGAAGTGCGCCTGCTGGGCGTTCAGCACCCCGTCCGAGCCTTCGCCGCCGTGGACGGGGATCTTGTGTTCGCCGCGGATCGCGAAGTGATGGGCGCCGTAGGGAGCGTCGAGGGCGATGTTCTGCTTGGCCATGAGCTCCACGGCGCCGGCGAGCGCCTGGCGCAGCTTGGCGACGGTGTCCGGATCGGTCTTTAGGCCGCGCGGGGTGTGCACCGGATCGGCCGCGTCGAACGGCGTGACGTAGAGGTCGGCGATCTTCTGGGCCTGGCGCCAGTACTCCATCCACAGCAGGGCGCCGACGCTGTCGTTGTCCATCCGCCGGTCCCACCTGGCGAGGATCGCGCAGGCTTGGGAGATGTCGACGCTCTTGCCGTCGGCCAGGGCGACCGCGCCGCCGGTCCCGCAGGCCTTGAGCGTGTCGTCGAGGAAGAGCTCGGCGGCGTGGTTCTTGTTCCAGAACAGCATGGTCTTCACCGCCGCCTGGTCGAAGCCCTTGCCCGGGAGGCCGTCGGTTCCCGCCAGCCGAGCGTCTATCTCGACGATGCCCGAGCGGGTGCGCAGGTTCTGCGGGATGTCGGTGAGGCCGACGATCGGCGAGACCGCGGCCATCGGGGCCTTGGCGTTGGTCAGCCAATAGCTGTCGTTGCTGTTGGCGACGTAGTCCTGACGGATCATCGAGGGCATGGTCGCCCCCGCCATCAGTCCGGGCGAGCCCCAGTCGCAGGCGGCGCGCGAACCGTCGAGCACGTAGATGCGCGAGGCGGCGGCCAGGTTGGCGGCGGCGGGGCTAGGCGCGCAGGTCTTCAGCTTTTCGGCCGAGACGTCGGGCGTGGCGGTGATGTCCGCGTAGAGGGCGTCGCCATGGCGGTCGGCGGCGATGGTGTTGACCCAGGGGATGCCCAGCGACTTGGTGATGGTGTCGCGGATTTCACCCACCGAACGGGAGCGGGCGATGTCCAGCCACGTGCCGGCCGAGGCGCTGTTGCCCTTGTTGGCGTCGCGCAGGGCGTAGGCGGTCTTGGTCGTCCAGGCCAGGCCCGCTTGCGGCATGACCACCACCGGACCGTAGAGCGTCGAGTAGTAGGTGCGGGTCTGCTGGCCGGCGGGGGTGTCGATGCTGACCGTCTTGCGCTCCATGACGTGGCGTTTGCCGTCGACGAGGTAGGCGGTCGGGTCGGCCGGATCGAGGGCCAGCTCGAACAGGGTGAAGTGGCGGTCGGTGGAGACGGTGTGGGTCCAGGCCACGTCCTTGTTGAAGCCGATAGACAGGCCCGGGGCGCCGGCGATGGTCACGCCCATGGCGTCGAACTTGCCCGGGATGGTGAGGTGGACCTGGTAGAAGCGATTGGTGGTCTCCCACGGGAAATGCGGGTTGCCGAGCAACAGGCCTGACTTGTTGGTGGTCACGTCGCGGCCGAACGCCCAGCCGTTGGAGCCCAGGCCGATCTGCTCGGCCATGTTCGGCAGGCCGACATTGGCGGCGGCCTTGGCCGGGGCGGCTGCGGCGGGCGGCGCAGCGGCGTTGGTCTGGCGCAGCCACGCCCCGCCGCTCGCCTGGATCATGCGCTCCTCGTTCAGGCGCACCATGTCGTCGACGGTGATCGGCCGCACCCAGGCGCCGTCGCGGCAATCGGCCGGGCGCTTGTCCTTCGGCGTATCGGCCAGGTAGCGGTTGAAACCCGCGACATAGCCGTAGACCAGGTTGCGATAGTCCGCCGGCCCCTTGTCGAGCTTGGCGCGCAGGGCCGGGACGTCGATGTTCGAGCGGAAGAAGAAGTCGCTCTCGAGGTTCTTGATGTCGGTGAAGGCGACAACGTTGGTCGCGTCCGCGCCGAAGTGCTTGGTCCGCTCGCCGTTCACGGTGGTGATCTTATCGGCCAACAGGCAGAGGTTGTCCTGGGCGAAGGCGTAGGCCTGACCATAGCCGAGTCCGCCGAAGTCCTTGGCCGTCACGTGCGGCACGCCGTACTTGGTGCGCATGATCTGCGCCTCGTAGGCGGCGGCGTTGGAGGCGATTCCCACGGCCAGCGCGCAGGCGGCCGTGCTCAGAAGCAGCTTATTCATGGCGTTTCCCCGACTTTGTCCCCTGCTGAAACGCAAGGTTGTGGCGGGATGACGCGCTGACTGAACCAGTTTCGTCAACGCCAAGCTTGCTGGGGATGCGAAAAGGGCCGCGGATTGATCCGCGGCCCTTCCGATGTTCGCCTCACACTAAGAGATCAGGCGGGCATCGCCCGATCTCTGAATCGTGCTCGACCCTTCAAAGCGCAGAGCGGGTTGCGGGCGGAAGACCGCTTTTCAGTTCTCCTCAACCCGCTCAGGGCGCTTCGATCAGCACGAATAGTACATGTCGAATTCGACCGGGTGCGGATGCAGCTGGAGGCGCATCACTTCCTGCATCTTCAGTTCGATGTAGGAGTCGATGAAGTCGTCGTCCATGACGCCGCCGGCCTTCAGGAAGGCGCGGTCCTTGTCCAGGTTTTCCAGGGCTTCACGCAGCGAGCCGCAGACTTCCGGAACCTTCTTCTGCTCGCGCGGCGGCAGGTCGTAGAGGTTCTTGTCTTGGGCGGCGCCCGGGTCGATCTGGTTGATGATGCCGTCCAGGCCGGCCATCAGCAGGGCGACGAAGGTCAGGTAGGGGTTGCCCATCGGGTCCGGGAAGCGGGCTTCGATGCGCTTGGCCTTCGGCGAGTCGACGTGGGGGATGCGGATCGAGGCCGAGCGGTTGCGGGCCGAGTAGGCCAGCTTCACCGGGGCTTCGTAGCCGGGCACCAGACGCTTGTAGGAGTTGGTGGTCGAGTTCGAGAAGGCGTTGATGGCCTTGGCGTGCTTGATGATGCCGCCGATGTACCACAGGCACATCTGCGACAGGCCGGCGTACTTGTCGCCCGCGAACAGCGGCTTGCCGTCGGCCCAGATCGACTGGTGCACGTGCATGCCCGAACCGTTGTCGGCGAACATCGGCTTGGCCATGAAGGTCGCCGACTTGCCGTAGGCCGCGGCCACGTTGTGGATGACGTACTTATAGAGCTGCATCCGGTCGGCCATGACGATCATGGTGTCGAACTTCAGGCCGAGTTCGTGTTGGGCCGGCGCCACTTCGTGGTGGTGCTTTTCCGGCTTCATGCCGAGTTCGCCCATGACCGCGAGCATTTCGCCGCGCAGGTCCTGGCAGCTATCGACCGGATTGACCGGG
Organism: Phenylobacterium sp. 58.2.17; assembly: GCF_026411515.1. Classification (NCBI taxonomy): domain Bacteria; kingdom Pseudomonadati; phylum Pseudomonadota; class Alphaproteobacteria; order Caulobacterales; family Caulobacteraceae; genus Phenylobacterium; species Phenylobacterium sp. 58.2.17. The sequence goes on from NZ_JAPMTQ010000028.1 coordinate 8,266, forward strand.
AAGTAGCCGCCCTTCGGGCCCGGGCGATGGCCCATGTTGCCTTCCGGATACTCACGGCCGGTGTTGGCCGGCAGTTCGCTCGAGTCGTACGAATAGCCGGTGTTGTGCGGCTGGGTGTTCCAGCGAACGTCGTCGAAGATGAAGAACTCGGCTTCCGGGCCGAAGAACACGGTGTCGCCGATGCCAGAGGCCTTCACGTAGTTCAGCGCGGCCTTGGCGATCGAGCGCGGGTCGCGGTTGTAGGGGGTGCCGGTGTCCGGGTTCACGATGTCGCACATCAGCGCCAGGGTGGTCTGCTGATAGAACGGGTCGATGATCGCGGTTTCGAGGTCGGGACGCAGCTTCATGTCCGACTCGTTGATGGCCTTCCAGCCGGCGATCGACGAGCCGTCGAACATGGTGCCGTCGGTCAGGAACTCTTCGTCCACCAGGTCGATGTCGAAGGTCACGTGCTGCATCTTGCCGCGAATGTCGGTGAAGCGGACGTCGACGTATTTGACGTCCTTTTCCTTGATCTGATCCAGAATGTCCTTGGCGGTGACGGCCATGGTCTTATCCCCTTGAAGAAGTCCGATAGCTAAAGTCGTTAGACGGCTGCGGCGCCGGTTTCACCGGTGCGGATGCGCAGAACGTCGGTGATTTCCGAGACGAAGATCTTGCCGTCGCCGATCCGGCCGGTTCGGGCGGCGCCCACGATGGCTTCGAGAGCGGCTTCGAGCTGGTCGTCGGACACGACGACTTCGATTTTGATCTTCGGCAGGAAGTCCACGACGTACTCGGCGCCGCGGTAGAGTTCGGTATGGCCCTTCTGGCGGCCGTAGCCCTTGGCCTCGATGACGGTCATGCCCTGGACGCCCAGCTCCTGCAGGGCCTCCTTCACCTCGTCCAACTTGAACGGCTTGATGATGGCTTCGATCTTTTTCATTCCAAGCTCACTGGCCTCACTCGATGCGCGGCGCCGCCGAAGCGGTTGGCGGCTACGAGCACGCTCCGGAGCGGAGTCACAAGAGGGATGGGCTTGCGGTTCCGTCGCGGGAGCATGCGATGATGTGAATGATGCCTTTTTAGGCGCCCGGCGCCCAAATCACGATCATTGCCGGAAACATACTGTTCGCGTCTGTTCGGCGGCCCCCGTGGCGGCCGATCAATCGCCGAGGGGAGGGAAATGATGGACGAGCGGACCCCAGTTCTCATCGGAGCGGGCCAATTCACCTATCGGGGCGATCCGGCGTCTTCGCCTTCCCCGACGGCATTGCTGAAGATTGCGGCGGAACGCGCCGCGCAGGACGCCGGCCTCGATCCGGAAAAGCTCTCGAAGATCGATACCTTGGCGGTGGTCGGCTTCACGATCGATGCGCCCGGGGGCGGGCGGCTGGTGCCGCACTCGACCAATCCGCCGGCCACCTTGGCCAAGCGCATCGGGGCGCAGCCGCGGCACGCCGTCTATTCCCACATGGGCGGCAACAGCCCCCAGCAGCTGGTCAACATCGTCAGCGAGCGCATCGCCAAGGGCGAGACCGACCTGGCCCTGGTGGTCGGGTGCGAGTTTCTCGGCTCGGCCACCAAGCGGCTGACCAAGGGCCTGGGCTTCGCTGACTGGGACGACGCTGAGGAGTTGCCGGCGCCGGAACGGATCGGCGATCCGCGGCCGGGCGTCACGGCCTACGAGGCCAAGCACGGCCTGGGCCGGCCCATCAACTGCTACCCGCTGTTCGAGAACGCGCTGCGGGCGCGAGACGGACGCTCGATCCCCGATCACCAGAAGCGGCTGGGCGAGCTGTTCGCGCCGTTCACCAAGGTCGCTGCGCAGAATCCGGAGGCTTGGTTCCCGGTCGAGCGTTCGGCGGAGGAACTGGTCGAGGTGACCGACCGCAATCGCATGGTCGGCTTCCCCTACACCAAATACCTGAACGCGATCATGGAGGTCGACCAGTCGGCCGGGGTGCTGGTCGCCAGCCTGAAGACCGCCCGTGAGCTCGGCGTGGCCGAGGACAAACTCGTCTATCTGCACGGCTGCGCCGACGCCTCGGACCTCTGGTATCCGCTCGACCGCCAGAACTTCCATTCGAGCCCGGCCATGCGGCTGACTGGCAAGCGGGCGCTGGAGATGGCCGGCGTGAGCCTGGCCGACATCGGCCACATCGACCTCTATTCCTGCTTCCCGGTGGCGGTGGAGGTCGGCGCGGAGGAACTGGGCCTGGCGCTGGACGATCCTCGCGGCCTGACGGTCACCGGCGGGCTGCCCTATATGGGCGGACCCGGCAACAACTACGCCATGCACTCGATCGCAGTGATGATGCAGCGGCTGCGGGACGACCCCGGATCCTACGGCTTGGTGACCGCCAACGGCTGGTTCCTGACCAAGCAGTCGACCGGCGTCTATTCGACCGCCCCGCCCAAGGGGCCGTTCGACCGGCAGGATCCGAAGATCATCCAGGCTCAGATCGACGCCCTGCCGCACCCGACTGTCATCGAAGAGCCAAAAGGCGCGGCCACAATCGAGACCTATACTGTGGTGCACGGGCGCGAGGGGTACATGATGGGGATCGTCGTCGGCCGCGACGCAGAGGGCCGCCGTTTCGTGGCCAATACGCCCACGGACGAGGCGACGCTGGCTGGACTAGAGGCTAAGGAAGCGGTCGGCCGCACCGGAACCGTCAGCCGTTCCGAGGACGGAAGCCGCAACATCTTCGTACCGGATTGATCTGATGTCCCGACTGTACCTGATCCGCCACGGCAAACCGGCCGCCGTTTGGGGCGAGGCCGACGAGGACCCCGGTCTGGACGCGGCGGGTCAGGCGCAAGCCGAGGCCGCGCGCGACCATTTGATGAGCTTGCCGGAGGCTGATCGCCCCCGACGAGTCTTCAGTTCGCCCCTGCGGCGCTGCCGTGAGACCGCCGCGCCGACCGCGGCGGCGCTGGGGGTTGAAGTCGAGATCGATCCCTTCGTCGGCGAGATTCCGACACCTAAGGGGCTCAGCGCCGAAGAGCGGCCGGCTTGGCTGCGCGGCGTCTTCCAGGGCCGCTGGAAGGACGTCGAGGGCGACCTCGACTACGAGGCTTGGCGCGGCGACGTCGTGAAAGCCTTGCAGGCCAAGGGCGGGGCGGCGGTGTTCTCGCACTATGTGGCGATCAATGCCGCGATCTCGCATCTGGATGGCGACGAACGCGTTCTCGTCTTCCGCCCCGATCACGCCTCGATCTCGACCCTTGAAACCGACGGCGAGCGCTTGATCTTGGTGGAGCGGGGGCGCGAAGCCTCTACGCAGGTCCTGTAGGGGCAGACGAGGAGCGGCCGTGGCTGCGCGCAAGATTCTCACGGTCGCGGAAATCGCCGCGGCCGACCGTTCGGCCATCGCGGCGGGCACACCCGGATCCGAATTGATGGAGCGCGCCGGCGCGGCCGTCGCCGACGCTATCGCCGAGCGCTTCTCGCAGCGTTCGGTCTGCGTGCTTTGCGGGCCGGGCAACAATGGCGGCGACGGCTATGTGGCCGCCAGGCTGCTCAAGGCCCGCGGCTGGCCGGTCGAGGTGCGGGCGCTGGCCGAGCCGCAGAGCGCCGACGCGAAGGCGGCGGCCGCCCTCTGGGACGGCGGCCTGAGCGCCTGGGACGCGCCGCTGGAGGCGCGTCTCTACATCGACGCCATGTTCGGGGCGGGGCTGGCGCGGCCGCTCAACGGCGAGGCGGCGATCATGGCCGGGCGGCTGGCCGCCCATCCCGAGAGCGTGGTGGCGGTGGACGTGCCGTCGGGCCTGCCGGGCGACACGGGCGATCCGCGCGGCCCGGTGGTGGTCGCCGGCCTGACGGTGACCTTCCACGCCAAGAAGCCCGCCCACGTGCTGCAGCCCGGGCATGAGCTCTGTGGCGAGGTGGTGGTCGCCGACATCGGCCTGGCCGAGACGGCCAGCGACCTGATCGAGAACGGCCCGGAAGCCTGGCTGGCCCGTTTCCCGTGGCCCAAGCCCAATTCCCACAAGCACGCGCGCGGCCGCCTGGTGGTGGTGTCGGGCGAGGCCTGGAGCACCGGAGCGGCGCGCTTGTCGGCGCGGGCTGGGCTGCGGATGGGAGCCGGCGTCGTCACCCTGCTGTCGCCGAGCGAGGCGCTGTCGGTGAACGCCGCGCACCTGGAGGCGGTGATGCTCAAGGGCTTCGACACTGAGGCCGAGCTCGAGCAGGCCGCCGCGGACGTCGACGCCGCCATCATCGGCCCGGCGGCGGGGGTTACCGAGAACACCCTGGTCAACGTCCTGGCCTTGGCGCGGACCGGCGCGGCGCTAGTCATAGACGCCGACGCCATCACGGTCTTCCGCGACGATCCCGAGGAGCTGTTCTCGGTGCTCGACGTGGATGACGTGCTCACCCCGCACCCGGGTGAGTTCGAGCGGCTGTTTCCCGGTCTGTTGAAGGAGGCGCCGGACCGCATCGCTGCGGCCCGCCGCGCGGCGCGACAGGCCGACGCCATCGTCCTGTTGAAGGGCGCCGACACGGTCATCGCCGCCCCGGACGGACGCGCCTGCGTCAACGCCAACGGCTCGCCGTGGCTGGCGACGGCAGGCTCGGGCGACGTGCTCGCGGGCTTCATCGGCTCGCTGATCGCCCAGGGTATGGAGAGCTTCGAGGCCGCCTGCGCGGGCGCTTGGATCCACGCCGAGGCGGCCGAGCTGCATGGGCCGGGCCTCATCGCCGAGGACCTGCCGGGCCTAGCGCCGAGCGTCCTGCGCCGGCTCTACGAAGGACGCCTCGGCTAGACGGTGGCCAGGCCGCGCGGGGCATGGTAACGCCCGTCGTGATGACCTCGAACCTCCAACGCGCAGCCGCCATCGTGGCTATCGGCCGTCCGGTAATCGCCGGGCGGATGATCATGCGTGTTTGGGAGGGCAGGGGCGTCTAGGGTTCGAATCCGAACCTGACGCACAGCAGAAAACCCCTCCCGGCGACGGGAGGGGTTTTGCTTTTGGGGCCCATGTCCGTCGCCGGATCGCCATCCGATGGAGACTCCCATGTCCTCGCTTACTCCCGAACTTCTGGCGGCGCTGGCGCTGTTCGCCTTCGTCTCGTCGATCACGCCGGGGCCGAACAACACCATGCTGATGGCCTCGGGCGCCAATTTCGGCTTTCGCGCCTCGATCCCGCACATGATCGGCGTCTCCGGGGGATTCCTGTTGCTGGTGGTCGCCGTGGGGCTGGGACTGGGCGGGCTGTTCGCGGCCTATCCGGAATTGCATGATGTGCTGGCCGTCGCGGGCGGGCTCTACCTGCTCTGGCTCGCCTGGAAGATCGCGACCTCATCGGGACTCGGCATGGGGGAGGCGGGGGCTCGGCCGCAGACCTTCCTGCAGGCCGCCGCCTTTCAGTGGGTCAATCCGAAGGCCTGGGCGATGGCGCTGGGCGCGGTGACCGCCTATGCGCCACGTGACGGGTACGTGGCGAACATCCTGGTGGTGTCGGTGATCTTCACGGCGATCAACCTGCCGTGTGTCGCCAGTTGGACCGGATTCGGCGTCGGCCTGCGGCGTTTTCTCGACCGGCCGGCCGTTCTGCGAGCCTTCAACGTCGGGATGGCGCTGTTGCTCGTCCTATCGCTGGCGCCGGTGGCGCTGGAGCTGTGGGGCGCGCGCTAGCGCGCCGTCAGCCCGCGCCCGACAACATTCCGATGAAGGTCGCGATCGAGAATCCGGCGAACAGACCCGAAACGGCCAGCAGGAGCACAAGCAGCACGGCGTGCTCGGTGCTCCGGCCGGTCGTCTCGTAGGTTCTGCGGCGCTCTTTGATGGTTTCCATGATCCGGCTCCGGTTCGCCGATTGAACGCGATCGCAGCGGCCGGCGTTCCGGGTTATCGCGGCGAGAAGGCCTCGGGCTGACCATCGATCGCGGGCGCTTGGCCGCGGTTCGTCAGTTCCAGCGCCATGCCCAGGGCCAAGAAGCCGCACAGGGCGATGATCGCCAGGGCGCGGCGCCCAACCTGGCCGCGGCGCGCATTCGCACGCGCCTGAAGACGCTCAAGACCGGACATGGGGGAGACTCCGCCTGGACGTCCGCCGGCGACGCGCCGGCAGCCGCGTATCGCGCCCCCGAACCTCGATAACCTCGTCGGCTCGCGCCCGCCACAACCACTCCGCGCGGCGCGTGCGTCCAATGCGCGCGGCTGGCGTTTCGGCGGGGCGCTGCGAGCGGCACTTGCCTTGGCAGGGGGCAACGCCCTATGCAGCGGACGTTGCGGGTGTGGCGGAACTGGTAGACGCACTGGATTTAGGTTCCAGCGCCGCAAGGCGTGGAGGTTCGAGTCCTCTCGCCCGCACCATTGGCTCCTGGTCCTAGGAGCCCGGCGTCCGAGGCGCGCCCGGACGATCGGCCAGTTCTTCCGGATAGGCTGACATTGAGACGCGGGCCGTCGCCGCCTACCTCGGGGCGCTGATCCGGAGTACCTCATGCTTGACGCCCATCCCGCCGACGGGGCCGCCGCGGCCGTCCACGATACCGCCCCGCCCGAGCGGCCCGCCTGGAGCGGGGTCGCCGCGCTCTCGCTCAGCGTATTCGGGCTCGTCACGGCCGAGTTCCTGCCGCCTAGCGTGCTGACGCCGCTGGCGAGCGATCTCGGCGTCAGCCTGGGCGCAGCGGGACAGGCCGTCACCGCCACCGCCGTGGTCGGCGCGTTCGCCGCCCTGCTCGTACCGGTCGTCACCAGCCGCTGGGACCGGCGATTGGTCCTGCTGGGCCTGCTCCTGCTGCTTGGAGTGTCCAACCTGATGACTGCCACGGCGGTCAACCTGCCGATGCTGCTGGCCGCGCGGGTCGTGCTCGGCGTCAGTCTTGGCGGCTTCTGGTCGATGGCTGCTGCGACGACGATGCGGCTGGTGCCGATGCCGGTGCTGCCGCGCGCCATGTCGATCGTCTTCACCGGCGTCACGGTCGCGACGGTCTCGGCCGCGCCGGTCGGGGCCTATGTCGGGGACCTCCTGGGGTGGCGGGCGACTTTCCTGATCGCCGGTCTCGTCGGCGTGGCTGCGCTGGCCTGCCTCTGGCTCACCCTGCCGAGGCTGAAGCCCGGCGCGACTGCGGGCTTGAAGGACCTGGCGGAGGTCGCCGTGCGGCCGCGGGCGATGGTGGTGCTGGCCTCGGTGGTGGTGGTGATTTCCGGGCACTTCGCGGGCTTCACCTACATCCGCCCGGTGCTGGAGCAGGTCGTTCGCCTCGACGTCGCGGCGATCTCGCTGGTTCTGCTGGCCTTCGGCTGCGCCGGGTTCATCGGCAACTTCGTCGGCGCCTTCCTCGCCGAGCGCGACCCGAAGCTCGCGATCATCACCGGCTCGGGGCTGATGAGCGCCGCCATGACCGCCCTGGTGGCGCTCGGCGCGACGCCCTGGCTGGCGGCGGTGGCGCTCACCGTCTGGGGCCTGGCGTTCGCGATGTTGCCGGTCGGGTTCCAGGCCTGGATGGTGGCCGACGTCCCCGACCGGCCTGAGCTCGCCGGCGGGCTGCTGACCGCGGCGTTCCAGGTGGCGATCGCCAGCGGGGCCGTGGCGGGCGGGTTGCTGGTCGACCGTTTCGGCGTGCTGAGCGCCTCGGTCTATTGCGGGGCCGCCGCCGCGGTCGGCGCCTGCCTGGTGCTGGCGCTGCGCCGCCGCCGCATCGCCCATGCGGCCGCCTGCGCCGCCTGACGGTCATCCCGGACGAACGGCGCCGAAAAATGGAGGGGCGGACATGGTTCTTCCGGCAGCGAGCCCACATCTCTGATCGCCCATAGCCTTGGGAGTACGTCGTGCGCACCGCCAGTTTGCAGGCCCAACTCAGTCCGCCGGTCTGCGACCTGCACCGGGCGATGGACGACGATCCGTTGAGCCGGATCCTGCGGGATCTGAGGATCGTAGGCGTCTCCTATGGATGCTGCCGTCTGGCCGCGCCGTGGGGCGTCAACTTCCCGAAGGACGGCGCCGCACGCCTGCATTTCGTCGTCGAGGGCCGTTGCTGGCTGCGGGTCGAAGGGCAGGATCCGATGCCGCTGTCGGCGGGCGACGCCGTGCTGCTGCCCAAGGGTACGACCCACTGCCTGAGCGATACCGAGGAGGGGCGGGCGACCTGCATCTCGGAGATGCCGGTCCGGGTGATCGGCGACCGCGTCTATCAGCTCGAAGACGCCGGGCGGGGCGATGTCGTGCTGGCCTGCTGCAGCGTGCGTTTCCGCGAGCCCTGCCTCAATCCGCTGCTCGACCTGATGCCGGTCGTGGTCTCGGTCGCAGGCGCGCGCAGCGATCCGACCCTCGGCGCCCTGTTGGGGGCGATGGCCGACGAGGTGCTCGACCAGAACATCGGCGCGGCCACCGTGCTGTCGCGGCTGGCTGACGTGGTCATCACCCGACTGATCAGGGCCTGGGTTCGCGACGGCGGCCGCGAGGCAGAGGGCTGGATGGCCGCGATCCGCGATCCGAAGATCGGCCGGGCGCTGGCGGCGATTCACCAGGATCCGGCGCACAACTGGTCGATCGAGATCCTGGCGCGAACCGCGGGGCTGTCGCGGACGATCTTCGCCGAACGTTTCACCCGCGTGCTCGGGGTCTCGCCGGCGCGGTACATCGCACGCTGGCGGATGTACCTGGCGAGCGGCCTGCTGACCGAAGAGGGATTGAGCATCGCCGAGGTCGGCGGACGGCTTGGCTATGAGTCGGGACCGGCCTTCAGCCGCGCCTTCAAGCGGCACCTGGGGGTGTCGCCAGGGGCGCTACGGGGCCGCGGCGGCGAGGGTGCGACCCAGACCGCCAGGGCCGGCTAGGCCTTGCCGCGGCAGGCGGGGCCGTCTTTGCGCTTGGACTAGGGGCTGCGAAATGACATAAGAGCGCCCGCTCGCCGCCGCTCGTTCGGCGGCGACCACCTTTTCACCCCTAGGGCGGACCTGCCGGCGCGAGCCCGCGCCGCACTCCGGAATTCGAGAATGTCGATGCAGATCGTTGAAAAGTCTGGCGAAGGCCTGAGCCGCGTCTATGGCGTGACCGTCCCGGTCGCGGACCTGAACGAGCGGCTCGAGGCGCGGATCGTCGAGATCACGCCCCAGCTCAACATCAAGGGCTTCCGCCCCGGCAAGGTGCCCGCCGCCCACGTCCGCCGCGTGCACGGCAAAGCGCTGATGGCCGAAGTGGTCGAGCAGACGATCTCGGAAACCACCCAGAAGGTGCTGGAAGAGAACAAGCTGCGTCCGGCCAGCGAGCCCGACCTGAAGCCGGAAGGCGACATCGCCCAGGTGATCGACGGCAAGGCCGACCTCTCCTACGAAATCTCGCTGGAGATCATGCCGGACTTCGAGCCGACCGATCTTTCCAAGATCGCCCTGACCCGTCCGGTCTACGAGCCCACCGAGGCCGAGGTCGACGAGGCGCTGGACGAACTGGCCAAGCAAAGCCGCACCTACGAGCCGCGCACCGGCAAGTCGCTGAAGGCCAAGGACGGCGACCAGCTGCTGATCGACTTCGTCGGCCGCATCGACGGCGAAGCCTTCCAGGGCGGCACCGCCGAGGATTCGGAGCTGGTGCTGGGCTCGGGCCAGTTCATCCCGGGCTTCGAAGACCAGCTGGTCGGCGCCAAGCCGGGCGATGAAGTCATCGTGAAGGTGGCGTTCCCGGCCGACTACCAAGCCGCCAACCTGGCCGGCAAGGACGCCGAGTTCACCACCACGGTGAAGGAAGTTCGCGCCCCGGTCGACGCCAAGGCCGACGACGCCCTGGCCGAGCGTCTGGGCGTCGAGAGCCTGGAGAAGCTCAAGGAACTGCTGAAGTCGAACCTGGAGTCGCAGTACGCCGGCGCCTCGCGCTTCAAGCTGAAGCGCGCCCTGCTGGACGTGCTGGACGAGAAGCACGACTTCCCGCTGCCGCCGAAGATGGTGGAAGCCGAGTTCAACGCCATCTGGCAGCAGGTCCAGGCCGACAAGGAACGCGGCGGCCTGCCGCCGGAAGACGCCGAGAAGTCGGACGACCAACTGCAGACCGAGTACCGCAAGATCGCCGAGCGCCGCGTGCGCCTGGGCCTGGTGCTGGCCGAGATCGGCCGCATCAACAACGTCCAGGTCACCGACCAGGAGCTGCTGGACGCCATGCGCCAGGAAGCCATGCGCTATGGCCAGCAGGCCCAGCAGATCTTCGACATGTTCCGCCAGAACGCCGGCATGCAGGCCCAACTGCGCGCCCCGATCTTCGAGGACAAGGTCGTCGACCTGATCGTCGACAAGGCGACCGTGACCGACGAGAAGGTCTCCAAGGACGACCTCCTCAAGGAAGACGACATGCCGGAAGGCTACAGCGCCTAAGCGCTGATCGCCCCTGACGGCGGACGCAGAAATCCCTCCCGGAAACGGGAGGGATTTTCTTTAGGACTATCGGTCACCTTGCGCTGGCCCCTCCGCCACGCGATATCGGAGGGGAACGCGGCTCTGCGCGCAGAGTCGATCAATGAGAGAGGCTTCCCTTTATGCGTGACCCGCAGATCACCGCGCTGAACCTGGTGCCCATGGTGGTGGAGCAGACCAGCCGCGGCGAACGCGCCTTCGACATCTTCTCGCGCCTGCTGAAGGAGCGCGTGATCTTTCTGAACGGCCCGGTGGAAGACGGCATGTCGGCGCTGATCTGCGCCCAGCTGCTCTACCTTGAGGCCGAGAACCCCAAGAAAGAGATCCAGATGTACATCAACTCCCCCGGCGGGGTGGTGACGTCCGGTCTCGCGATCTACGACACCATGCAGTACATCCGCTCGCCGGTCGTGACCCTGTGCATGGGCATGGCCGCGTCGATGGGCTCGTTCCTGCTGATGGCTGGCGAGAAGGGCAACCGCATCGCGCTGCCCAACAGCCGCATCATGGTCCACCAGCCGTCGGGCGGTTACTCGGGCAAGGCCTCGGACATCGAGCGCCACGCCGAGGACATCATCAAGACCAAGCGCCGCCTGAACGAGATCTACGCCAAGCACACCGGCCGCTCGTACGAAGAGGTCGAGGAAAAGCTCGACCGCGACACCTTCATGACCCCGGAAGAGGCCAAGGAGTGGGGCCTAGTCGATCACGTGATCGAGCGCCGCGCCGAAGACTAGAGGCGTCGCCGTGCCCGGTCATGTGCTCGTCGTGGGCGGGACCGGCATGCTGACAGGACTCGTGGAGGCGCTCGCCGGCGACGGCGGGCGCCTTTCGCTTTTGTCGCGTCATGCTTCACAGCATCCGGGCGGCTTCGATTGCGACTACCACGACGAGGCTGGGTTTCGCGCGGCCCTGGAGGCCGCCGTGCGACGTCACGGCCCGATCGACCTGGCGGTGGCCTGGTTCCACACGCTCAAGATCGCCGCGCCGCGGGTGCTGGCGCAGCAGGTGAGGGGGCGGATGTTCCAGGTCCTGGGCAGCGCCACGGCAGACCCGGCGCATCCGCATCGGCTGGCCTCGGCGGCGATCGTCGCCGACGGCCTTGTCGATTGCCGTCTGCGGCAGGTGGTGCTTGGCTTTCGGGTGGTCGGCGACCGATCGCGCTGGCTGACCAACGACGAGATCTCGGCAGGGGTTCTGGAGGCCGTGCGCAGCGACCGGCTTCTCAGCGTCGTCGGCCAGGTGGAGCCCTGGTCGGCTAGGCCCTGAGGCGGGAGGCCGCCGCGGCCAGCAGCCGCTCGCGCCCGGCTGCGGCGGTGACGTCGAACCGCTCGAAGTCCGCGCCCATCGCTTCGCGCAGGTCGGCGAACAGCCCCTTCGGATCTTCGTGGAAGTGCAGGAACGCCTGGCTCTTGCGATAGAACACGCCGCGCTTTTTCTCGACCATGCCGCCCAGGCCTCGAAGCTGGGCCAGCAGGGGCTCCAGTTGGTCGAGCGCGCCTGGGCCGGCATGCTTCATGGCGTCAGTCCTCGCGTGGGTACTGGGTCGGACGGGCCAGATAGTACGCCGCCGCGGGCAGGCCGTCCGCCGCCTCGACCGCAGCATTGTAGACCCGCGCGTCGAAGCCGCCGCGCTCGGCCCGCTTGGCCTGACGGGCGGTCTCGACGTCCTGAAGGCTGAGGCCGTGGACCTGGGCCAGGGCATGAACGACCTCCAGGACGTCGGCCAGTTCGCCGGCGATCTCACCCGGACCCGCGAGCCGTGCTTCGTGGGCTTCCTCGACCAGCTTCTCGCCAAGGGCGACGACGAATTCGGCGTCGTCCAGCCGTCGGTCGAACACCGCCAGTCCTTGGCCGCGCATGATTTCGGGCAGCCGATCGCGGATCAGTTTCTGGACGCGGAAGCGCATGGTCATGGCACGTCGTCGTCGCCGACGACCCCGCCTTCGTCCTCCCAGGCGCCGATCGCCTGGGCCTGCTTGCGGCTGAACTTCAATCGGACGCCCGATCCAAAACCATCGCCGTCATCGATCAGCAGCACGCCGAACGAGTCCAGCGTCAGCAGCAGCTTCTCGATCGCCGGCGTGAGATCCAATGGCGCGTGGCCGGCGCTTTCCAGGGCTTGCAGCGCGGCCACCTCAAGGCCGGCGCGCTGGGCCAGCTTGGCTTGACTGACCCCGGTCAGGGCGCGGGCGGCGGCGATCTGGGCGCCGGAGACGACGGACGTCATGGATCCTCCTGTGGTCGGGCGGTTCAGGGCTTCTCCTGGAAGACCCGGTAGCCGGGCTCGTCGGCGATCGCGAGCATCTCACGATCTCCGCTTGTATCGCCATAGGCCGCGCGCAACCGCACGTCGGGGCCGAACATTTCCTGCAGCCGCCGCACCTTCTCCGGCCCCCGGCAGTTGGGGCCGTCGAACGCGCCGGTCACCCGGTCTCGGGCGTCGAACTTGAGCTCGGTGCCGATCAGCAGGTCAGCGCCCAGGCCGCGGGCGAAGGGGGCGACGATGATCTCGGGCGATGCGGTGACGATGACCAGCTTGGCGCGCCGCTGGCCCCAGCGTCGCCAGGTGCGCAGGGCGTCCGGGCGCAGCATCCGCGGGGCCATGAGTTCGGCGAAGGCGCGAGCGTCGGCTTCAAGCCGTTCGCGCGACACGCCGGCCAGGAATTCGCGCGTGGCGGCCGCCTTGATCCGGCCGCGATTGCGGTGCGCGAGATACGAGATCGCCGCCGGCGCCAGCTTGGCCAGGCCAAGATTGTAGCGTGGTGCGCCGGCGCGCCACTTCAGGAAGGCGGTGTAGCTGTCGTGGGTGGTCAAGGTGCCGTCGAAGTCGAAGGCGACGACACCCGCGTCTTCGATCTGCTCGTCCAAGGATTCCACCTGCGAGGCGCCGATGCGCCGCAGTTGTCGTCTAGCCATAAATCCCCCAACACGCCGCGTTCTGAGACGTGTCAACTCAAGTCATCGCGTCTGGCGTCGGTCCGGCCGTTATGGGAGGGCGGTTTCTGCGCCAGGGCGTCTCACTTGCGCCGTTTGAACACAATCCCATCTAGGGATTCGGACATGCCCGCCATCGGGCGCCCCGCCGCCAAATGTCACTGAAGCATGTCAGAGGCTTGTGATCGTGGCTCGGATCGGGGAATGTCAAGGATTAGACAACCCCGGGCACGTATCCTGCACTGATGGCGTCAGGGACGCCCCTGGGCCGAACGATGGCGTAGACTGCGGTCGGCGCTGTCGAGAGAGTGAGAAAAGAGCATGACCAAGGCCGCGAGCGGAGACTCCAAGAGCACGCTGTATTGCTCTTTCTGCGGCAAGAGCCAGCACGAGGTCCGCAAGTTAATCGCGGGCCCGACTGTGTTCATCTGTGATGAATGCGTCGAGCTGTGCATGGACATCATCCGCGAAGAGCACAAGATTTCCTTCGTGAAGTCGAAGGACGGCGTTCCGACTCCGAAGGAGATCCGTGAAGTCCTCGACGACTACGTGATCGGCCAGGACCACGCCAAGAAGGTGCTCTCGGTCGCCGTCCACAATCACTACAAGCGCCTGAACCACGCGACGAAGAACAACGACGTCGAACTGGGCAAGGCCAACATCCTGCTCATTGGTCCGACCGGCACGGGTAAGACCCTGCTGGCCCAGACGCTGGCTCGAATCATCGACGTGCCGTTCACCGTGGCCGACGCCACGACCCTGACCGAGGCCGGCTATGTCGGCGAGGACGTCGAGAACATCATCCTGAAGCTGCTGCAGGCCGCCGACTACAACGTCGAGCGCGCTCAGCGCGGCATCGTCTATATCGACGAAGTCGACAAGATCAGCCGCAAGTCGGACAACCCCTCGATCACCCGCGACGTGTCGGGCGAGGGCGTCCAGCAGGCGCTGCTGAAGATCATGGAAGGAACGGTAGCTTCGGTCCCGCCGCAGGGCGGCCGCAAGCATCCGCAGCAGGAATTCCTGCAGGTCGACACGACCAACATCCTGTTCATCTGCGGCGGCGCCTTCGCCGGCCTGGAGAAGATCATCTCCGCCCGCGGCCAAGGCACCTCGATCGGCTTCGGCGCCAAGGTGTCGGACCCGGACGACCGCCGCACCGGCGAGATCTTCCGTCAGGTGGAGCCGGACGACCTGCTGCGCTTCGGCCTGATCCCGGAGTTCATCGGCCGTCTGCCGGTGATCGCGACCCTGGACGACCTTGATGAGGCCGCGCTGGTCAAGATCCTGACCGAGCCGAAGAACGCCTTCGTCAAGCAGTACCAGCGCCTGTTCGACATGGAGAACGTCGGGCTGACCTTCACCGACGACGCGCTCAGCGCCGTCGCCCGCAAGGCCATTCAGCGCAAGACCGGCGCGCGTGGCCTGCGTTCGATTCTGGAAGGCATCCTGCTCGGCACCATGTACGAGCTGCCGACCTATGACGGCGTCGAGGAAGTCGTGGTCAACGCCGAGGTGGTGGAAGGCCGCGCCCAGCCGCTGGTCATCTATGCCGAGCGCCGCGACAAGGGCGGCGCCGCCTGAGGCGGTTGAGCGACCAATGATCATGGGCCCCGCGGACCAGCGCCGCGGGGCCCTTTTCGTTTGGGAGCGGCGATGAGCCAGATCGGGGCGACGCCCTGCGACCGCGGCGTGGTCGCCGCCACCGAGCCTGCCGTGACCCCCGTCAGCGGTCGGCTGGTGCTCGCCGGGACGGTGCTGGGGTCGAGCCTAGCGTTCATCGACGGATCGGCGGTGAATTTGACCTTGCCGGTGATCCAGCGCCAGCTGGGCGGCGACGCGGCCGGCGCCCAGTGGATCATGAACGCCTATGCGCTGATGCTGGGCGCGCTGGTGCTGGCGGGGGGAGCGGCGGCCGACCGCTATGGCCGTCGCCGGGTGTTCGTCGTCGGCGTGGTGCTGTTCTCGGCGGCCTCGGCGCTGTGCGGCGCGGCCCCGAACCTGACTTTGCTGATCATGGCGCGGGCGCTGCAGGGCGTGGGGGCGGCGCTGC
This sequence comes from Phenylobacterium sp. 58.2.17, assembly GCF_026411515.1. Taxonomy (NCBI): domain Bacteria; kingdom Pseudomonadati; phylum Pseudomonadota; class Alphaproteobacteria; order Caulobacterales; family Caulobacteraceae; genus Phenylobacterium; species Phenylobacterium sp. 58.2.17. Next base: position 23,588 of record NZ_JAPMTQ010000028.1, read on the forward strand.
TGGTCCCGGCCAGCCTGGCGTTGCTGGGCGCGTCGTTCGACGAGGAGGCGAGGGGACGGGCGGTCGGCGTCTGGGCCGGCGCCAGCGGCCTGATGAGCGCCATCGGCCCGGTGCTGGGCGGCTGGCTCACCGACGTGGTCTCATGGCGGGCGGTGTTCCTGATCAATCTCCCTCTGGCCGCCTTGGCGGTCGGGTTCATCCTGTCCGGGGCCCGCGAGAGCCGCGAGCCGGCGGCCGGACCGGTGGATTGGAGCGGAGCAGTCTGCGCCACCCTGGGGCTCAGCGCCCTGACCTGGAGCTTGACCCAGGCTTCGACGGCGGGGGGCTCGCCGGCGGTCTGGGGGCTCGGCGCGGCGGGGGCGTTCCTGCTGGCGGCCTTTGTTCACATCGAGCGCAGGGCGACCAGCCCGATGGTCCCCTTGGACCTGTTCCGAAGCCCGGCCTTCTCGGGGGCGAATTTGCTGACCTTGCTGCTCTATGCAGCGTTCGGTGGGGCGCTGTTCCTGCTGCCCTTCCAGCTGATCAGGGTTCATGGCTATCCGGCGACGGAGGCCGGGGCGGCGCTTCTGCCGCTGTCGATCGGTCTGGCGGCGCTGTCGCCGATCTCCGGCGTCCTGTCGGGGCGCATCGGGGTGAGGGCGATGCTGACCATCGGTCCCCTGCTGGCCGCCGCAGGCTTCGCAGGCCTGGCCTGGAGCGCACGGGACGGCGCCTACTGGACCGGGGTGTTTCCGGGGTTGGCCGTGCTGGCGTTGGGCATGGGGGTGGCGGTGGCGCCGCTGACCGACGCGGTTCTGGGCGCGGTCCCAAACGCCTACGAAGGCGCGGCGTCTGGGGTGAACAATGCGACGGCGCGGATCGGCGGCCTGCTGGCCGTCGCCCTCGCTGGGTTCGTCTTGGCCCCAGGCGAGGCCGGCGGCGAGTCTATGACCCAGGCTTACCAGGCGGCGATGATCGCCGCGGCCTGCGCCGCCGCCGCCGCCGGTCTGGTCGGGGCGTTCGCCATGCGGCCTCAGCCCTCCGCCGGCCGCTGACAAGCGCTATTCTCAACAGGAGGCTGCTGGCGCTAGGGTGAAGGTTGAGAGGCGTCGGAGTTCAGGAATGCGTGTAGGCTTGATGATTGCCGCGTCGGTGCTCGGTCTTTTGACCGCGCCGGTCACGCCGGCCTACGCGGACTCTTACGTTGACTGTTCGTCGTCGGGATACGCCCGGAACTACTGCCCGGTCAGGTCCGGCGGCCGGGTCTGGCTCGACTACCAGTACAGCAACAGCAACGGCGCCTGCATCGAGAACCGGAGCTGGGGCTGGGACGGAGGCGGGATCTGGGTGGATCGCGGTTGCCGTGGCCGTTTCCGGGTCGAAGATCGCTATGGCGACAACGGCAAGAGCGACAAGGACAACACCGCCGCGGTCGTCGGCGGCCTCTTGCTGGGCGGCCTGCTGCTGGGCGCGCTGGCGGCCGGCTCGAAGGACAAGGGCGGCGGATCGTCGCCGGAGGCGCGCCAGGCGGTCGACAGCTGTTCGAGCGAAGCCATGAACCAGGCCTCGCGCTATGGCGCCCGCGCCCGGATCGACCAGATCACCAAGACCAGACCACAGGGACAGGGCCATTCGGTCGAGGGGGAGGTCACCGTCGACGTCGGGCCGCGGTCGGTGACCTACAGCTTCGACTGCGACTACGACGGCCGCTACGCCCGCGTCGAGCTGAACTGAGGCGCGGCGGCCGCGCGACGATATGTCGGGGACGCCGCGGCCATGAGCGGCTAAACGACGCCTTCAGTTTTCCGGAAGGCCCAGATTGCGTAACCCGACCCTTGCTGCTCCTCTCGCCATCGCCCTGCTCATGGGCGGTTCCGTAGCCGCCTACGGGGCCGAGAGGGTCGATCTGCTGATCGTCGATGCGACCGTCATCGACGTGGCGACGGGCAAACTCTCCAAGGGCGCGGCTATCGCGGTCCGTGGCGACACCATCATCGCGGTCGAACCGACCGCCAAGGCCAAGGCTGACTTCACCGCCAGCCGGACCATCGAGGCCAAGGGACGCTTCGTGATGCCCGGGCTGTGGGACAACCATGTCCACTTCGGCGGCGGCCGCGAGCTGATCGGCGAGAACAAGGCCCTGCTGCCGCTCTATGTGGCGCACGGCGTGACCACGGTTCGCGACGCTTCGGGCGACCTGCCCGATGAGGTGCTGGCCTGGCGCGGGGAGGTGGCGTCCGGCGCCTTGTTCGGCCCGACCATCTTCACCTCCGGCCCGAAGATCGAGGGCGTGAAGCCGATGTGGAAGGGGACGATCGAGGTCGGAACCGAGGCCGAGGCCGATGCTGCGCTGGACAGGCTGCAGGGCCTGAAGGTCGACTTCGTGAAGATCACAGAGAACACGCTGACGCCGCAACTGTTCCTCTACACGCTCAGGCAGGCCAAGGCGCGCGACCTGGTCACCTCGGCCCACATTCCGGCCGCGATCACGGTCGACATGGCCAGCGAGGCCGGGCTCAGTTCCATCGAACATATGGGCTATGCGCTGCGGATGGGCTCGCCGCAGGAGGCGCAGATCGCCGCCGACGTCGCGAACGGCAGGATTTCCGGGGCCGAGGCCACCAACCGGACGCTGGCGAGCTTCGACGCGGCCACCGCCATGGCCGGCTTCCGCCGGCTGGCGGCGCGGGGAACCTATGTCTCGCCGACCCTGAACGGCAGCAAGGCCACCGCCTATCTCGACCAGGACGATCACAAGGGCGACGCCTACCTGGCCTATATCGGCAAGGGCCTCCAGGCGACCTATGCGTGGCGTGTGGAGCGGGCGGCGAAGGATGATGCGGCGGCGATCGCGCGGCGGCACGCCATCTACGAGAAGAACGCCTCGCTTGTGCCGATGCTGCAGGCCGCTGGGGTGTCGATCCTGGCGGGGACCGACGCCGGGTTCCTCAACTCGTTCAACTATCCGGGCATCGGCCTGCACGACGAGCTCAAGATCTATGTCGACGCCGGGCTGTCGCCGCTGCATGCGCTGCAGGCCTCGGTGGTCAACGGACCGCGCTTCCTTGGCCATGCCGACCGCTATGGCGCGATCGCCGCGGGCAAGGCCGCCGACATCCTGATCCTCGAGCGCAATCCGCTCGCCGATATCGCCGCCACACGCGCGATCGACGGCGTCGTGCTCAAAGGGCGGTACTTCGACCGGAAAGCTCTGGATGAAATGTTGAAAAGCGCGGCGGAGGCCGCCGCCCGCTCCGGCGGCGCTTGAGTATCGAGCCGCATCGTCCCTAGATGGATCGAGGGCATATTTGCGGCTGCGCTTGAATGACGGTCGTAAGCGTCCACATAAATGAGCCGATAAGCCGCCTTCGAAGGCGGACGGGCCGTCCGACTCAGACGCATCGTCTGAAGTAACCGCGGTCCGGGGGCCGAGCCTGATCCTCCAACAGGCCGGCAGGAGTTAAGAACGCATCATGTCCGAGATTAAGACCCTTCCCATTCTACCGCTGCGGGACATCGTGGTGTTCCCGCATCAACCGGTGCCGCTCTTCGTGGGCCGGGAGAAATCCGTACGCGCGCTCGAAGAGGCGATGCGGGGCGAAGGCAAGCAGATCCTCCTCGCGACCCAGAAGGACAAGGACGACGACGATCCGTCGCCCGAGGCCATCTATGACGTCGGGGTCGTGGCGACGGTTTTGCAGCTGCTGAAGCTTCCGGACGGCACCGTGAAGGTGCTGGTCGAAGGCAAGGCGCGCGCCGGCATTTCCCGCTTCACCGCGCAGGACGAGTACTACGAGGCCGAGATCGCCTTCATTTCCGAGGACGGCGCGGCTTCGCCCGAGGCCGAGGCGCTGTCGCGCGCGGTCGTCGAGCAGTTCGAGAACTACGTCAAACTGAACAAGAAGGTGCCGCCGGAGGCGCTGGCCTCCATGCCGCAGGTCGACGCGCCCGGCGAATTGGCCGACCGCATAGCCAGCCACCTGTCGGTGAAGATCGCCGAAAAGCAGAGTCTGCTTGAGATCTTCAACGTCGTAAAGCGCCTGGAAAAGGTCTACGCCCTGATGGAGGGCGAGATTTCGGTCATGCAGACCGAGAAGAAGATCCGGAACCGCGTGAAGCGGCAGATGGAGAAGACCCAGCGCGAATATTATCTCAACGAGCAGATGAAGGCGATCCAGCGCGAGCTGGGCGAGCAGGACGATCAGCGCGACGAACTGATCGAGCTCGAAAAGCGCATCAAGAAGACCAAGCTGTCCAAGGAGGCCCGCACCAAGGCCGAGGGCGAGCTGAAGAAGCTGCGCAACATGAGCCCGATGTCGGCGGAATCCACCGTCGTGCGGAACTACCTCGACTGGCTGCTCTCGATCCCGTGGGGCAAGACCAAGACCAAGACCATCGACCTGGTGAAGGCCGAGGAGATCCTGAACCGCGACCACTTCGGCCTGGAAAAGGTCAAGGAGCGGATTCTGGAGTACCTCGCCGTGCAGGCGCGGGTCGGCTCGCTGAAGGGCCCGATCCTCTGCCTGGTCGGCCCTCCCGGCGTCGGCAAGACCTCGCTGGGCAAGTCGATCGCCGAGGCGACCGGCCGTGAGTTCGTGCGCGTCTCCCTGGGCGGCGTGCGCGACGAGGCCGAGATCCGCGGCCACCGCCGGACCTATATCGGCTCGATGCCCGGCAAGATCATCCAGTCGATGAAGAAGGCCAAGTCCACCAACGCCTTCTTCCTGCTGGACGAGATCGACAAGATGGGCAGCGACTACCGGGGCGACCCGGCCTCGGCCTTGCTCGAGGTGCTGGACCCGGCGCAGAATTCGACGTTCGGCGACCACTATCTGGAAGTCGACTACGATCTGTCGCCGGTGATGTTCGTCACCACGGCCAACAGCCTCAACATGCCCCAGCCGCTGCTGGATCGCATGGAGATCATCCGCATCCCCGGCTACACCGAGGATGAGAAGGTCGAGATCGCCAAGCGCCATATCCTGCCCAAGCAGACCAAGGACCATGGCCTGAAGCCGGAAGAGTTCATCGTTCCGGACGAGACCATCCGCGACTTGATCCGCTACTACACCCGGGAAGCCGGCGTCCGCTCGCTGGAGCGGGAACTGGGCAACCTGGCGCGCAAGACGGTGCGTGACCTGGGCCGTGAGAACGTCACCTCGATCACGGTCGACGCCGAGCGGCTGGCCAAGTACGCGGGCGTTCAAAAGTACCGCTACGGCGAGACGGACGAGGAAGATCAGGTCGGGATCATCACCGGCCTGGCCTACACCGAGTTCGGCGGCGACATCCTGACCATCGAAGCGGTCAAGATGCCGGGCAAGGGCCGGATGTCCATCACGGGCAACCTGAAGGACGTGATGAAGGAGTCGATCCAGGCGGCGGCCAGCTATGTTCGCAGCCGGGCGACGCACTTCGGAATCGAGCCGCCGGTCTTCGAGAAGACCGACGTGCACATCCACGTGCCGGACGGCGCCACGCCCAAGGACGGCCCGTCCGCCGGCGCGGCCATGGCCACGGCCATCGTCTCGGTGCTGACCGGCATCCCGATCCGCAAGGACATCGCCATGACCGGCGAGGTCACGCTGCGCGGCCGGGTGACGGCCATCGGCGGCCTGAAGGAGAAGCTACTTGCGGCCCTGCGCTCCGGCGTGAAGACCGTGCTGATCCCGCAGGAGAACGTGAAGGATCTGGCTGATATCCCGGACAATGTGAAGTCGGCGCTGGAGATCGTCCCGGTCTCCAATGTCGATGAAGTCCTTGCCCGGGCGCTGATTCAGCCTCTGACTCCGATCGAATGGAACCCTGCCGAGCAACCGGCGGTATCGGTTGCGGCCGATGACGGCTCCGATGAGGCGATGATCACCCACTAAACGGTGGAAAACTGAGAAAAAATAAGGCGGCGCGGGGTCTCTCCGCGCCGCCTTTGTTTGACGGGCGAGAATCGACCGCCATAATCGCGCAACGCGAAGCAGCCTCGCGCTTCCGCGAGAGGTTCGCGGTTTGAGATAACGGGCTGGGAGAGACAAGAAATGACCAAGGCCGAACTCGTCACGGCGATCGCCGACAAGGCGGGCCTCAACAAGGCTCAGGCGAAGGACGCTCTGGAAGCGTTCATCGACAGCGTCACCGAGTCGCTGAAGGCGGGCCAAGAAGTCCGACTCGTTGGTTTCGGCAGCTTCGTGCCGGTGACCCGCGCGGCGGGCACCGCGCGTAACCCGCGCACCGGCGAGACCGTGAGCCGTCCGGCTTCGAAGACGGCGCGTTTCCGCGTCGGCGAAGGCCTGAAGGGCTCGCTGAACTAAGAACCGTTCAAGCGGTTTTTGTTCAAGGGCGGCTTCCCGGCGTGGAGGTCGCCCTTTTCGCATTCTATGAGGGCGGCTAGCTCAGCTGGTCAGAGCACCTGGTTTACACCCAGGGGGTCGGGGGTTCGAACCCCTCGCCGCCCACCACACGTCCCGAACGGAGCCGCAGGCGGTTCACAAATCGGGCTCACGGTCATGTGATCCGAACTCTCCCTATGTCCCGCCGGTTCTGGCGGCCGGAGGACAGGCGCCTCCAAACATCAGCGACCCTGGGAGGGTGACCTTATGAAATCCAAGCTTCTCACTTCGGCCGCCGCGTTGGTGATCGGCCTCGGCATGAGCACCATGGCGATCGCGCAGGTCGACAACACCTCCGCCGACAACACCTCGACGGCGACGGTGAACCAAGCGACCACTGACAACTCGAACAACTCGACTACCGACAACTCCAACAACTCGACTACCGACAACTCCAACAACTCCACCACAGATAATTCCAACAATTCGACGACCGACAATTCGAACAATTCCGACAACTCCAACAATTCGGATAATTCGAACAGCTCGGACAACTCGAACAGTTCGACGACCGACAACTCCGACAATTCGGACAACTCGGACAATTCGACCACGGCGACCTACACTGCCGTATCGACCCAGACGCTCAGCGGCTCGGTCACCGGTTCTCCGGTGTCGAACACCGGCGGCGACGGCGCGACCGGTTCGATCACCACTGGCAACGCTTCGTTCGACGGCGCCGCGTTCGGCGGGATCCAGACCGCCAACGCCAATTCGGGCATCAACTCGCAAGGCCAGGCGGCGACCTCGCTTTCGGCGAACGCCAACATCAGTTTCGGCGCTCCGTAAGCGTACTCGGGCCGGCGTCCGCCCGGACGCCGGCCCGCACTCGCATCCGCGGCTTCGGCGATTTGGAGGGAGCGATGTCCAGGTGGAAGTTCGGTGGGCTGGCTGGCCTGGTCGTCCTCGGGGCCTCAGGCCCCGCGCTGGCGGAAGATGCGCCGGCCGGGCGCACCGTAACGTCAGTCGAGGCGATAGCTGCGCCGGAAGGACTTAGGGTCGCGCCGATCGGCGACACCGAGCTCGGCGCCATCAGCGGCGGGCAGGGGGTGGTTGTTGAAGCGCTGTCGAACCAGCAGCTTTCGGCCAGCAACTCCGGATCGGTCGCGGCCGACCAGGTCGCCACGGGCAATGTCGATTTCTCAACGGGCGACTACTCCGGGATCGGCAACTTCGTCGTCAACACCGGCAACAACAACAATCTGCAGGGTGTGATCAGCGTCAATATCGCCACCCTTGGCGGATCCTAGGCGCAGACTCATGCCGCTTCAGGGTCGACAATCGGCCGTCGCAGCGATCGCTGGCGCGATAATGCTGGCGAGCCCAGCGACGGCGCAGATCGCCTTTTCGGACGGCGGGTCGCTCTATGCACTTGATCGCGTCACGACCTTTCGCGACATGCCGTTCCAGACCGTCGTGCGCCAGCAGTACGACTACAGCTGCGGCTCGGCGGCCCTGGCGACGCTGCTGCGCTATCACTACGGGGTCGACGTCACCGAGGTCGACATCTTCAAGGCGATGTACGCAGGGGGCGATCAGGCGAAGATCCAGAAGGTGGGCTTCTCGCTACTCGACATGAAGCGCTACCTGGAGGCGCGCGGCTACAAGGCCGACGGCTACCGCGTCGATGCGGACGCGCTGACCCACGCCAAGTGGCCGTCGATCGCGGTGATCACGGTGGGGACCTACAAGCACTTCGTGGTGGTGAAGGGCGCCGGAGCGGGCCGTATCCTGGTCGGCGACCCCGCGCTGGGACTAAAGTCCTACCGCCAGGCCGAGTTCGAGAAGGTCTGGAACGGCATCATATTCGGGATTCATTCCGGACCAGGCCGCGGCCTCTACAACACCTCGTACGAATGGGCGGCGGCCACGACGCCGCTGGCCGGCCAGCCGTTGACGGACGAGTCCCTGGCCGCCCTCACGATGCAGCTGCCGCCGCTCTACCAGGTGGTCTGGGAGAACCGACCGGCGGCGGGGTTCTGACGCCATGCCCTGTCTTTCGATCCTCGCTGCGCTGATCCTAAGCCTGATCATCGGCGTGGGCGGGGCGTCGGCGCAGCGGGCGGTCGGCGGCGGCGCGCCGCTGAGCGATGAAGAACTGGCCGCGGAGCGGGGCGGCCTGCGGTTGCCGACCGGGATGGAGGTCGGGTTCGGGGCGTCGGTGCGCACCTTCGTCGACGGCGCTCTGGTCCTGGAAACCAGGCTCGTGTGGACTGACCTCGGAGCCGTGCAGACGCGGGCGGCGCCCCACCCGCCCCAAGGGCAGAGCGGTCAGGTCACGCTGTCGGAGGGGGCGGCGCAGCTGCCGGGAGTGGCGCTGGCCGGAGACGGTGGCTCGACCGTCGTGCTGCACGAGTTGAGCGCGGCGCGCATCTCCAACATCGTGGTCAACACGGCGAGCAATCGCGACATCCGCCAGGAGGTTCAGATCGACCTGGCGATTCCGGAGCTGACGCAGTTCCAGCAGACGGCGGTGCAGGAGCGCGCCAACATGCGCATGATGGAGGCGGTCGGCGCGGCGCTGCGCGACGCCGTCCGTCCCTGATATCAGAAGGAGTAGGGCGCGCGCACCGTCAGCCGCATATCCGGCGCGTCGCTGGTCACCCCGAATTCGAAGCTGTTGATCAGGGTGAGGCGTCGGTTCAGGCGGTAGGAGAGGCTCATCTGAAGGGCGCCGATCGAGAGGCTGTTGGAGCTCTGCGTCGTGTTGTTGATCTCAGTGTCGGTCGGGAAGATGTAGTGGTGGGAGTAGCCGAACGAGACGGAGAACTTCGGATTGAGGGCGAGCCCGAACCCGATGCTGGCGTTGACGCCGTCGCCTGGGTCCACCTCGCCGACGAAGATGTTGTTGCCGACCGCTTTGTCGACCGAACCAGCAAAGTTGTGCAGGTAGCTGATCCCGCCGTAGATCACTGCGGGATCGCTGGGGTAGAGCATCGTCAGCCCAAGCTCGGTCGCCCAGAAGCCGGAGCCGGTCGCCAGGCCCTTGGCGACCGCAAAGTCATCGAAGTCGACGTCGTAGGGGCCAACGCCAGTGTCCGACTTGACCCGGAGGCCGGCGACGAAGATCGGCCAGCCGTTGTCGCCGCTGTTGAGTTGGTAGCGCCCGGACACCTCGACGTCGCCGAGGTCGTTGGCGTCCAGTTCCATGGTGCGGGTGACGGCGCGGTCGGCCGCGGCGACGGTGGTGATGCGGTCGTGGCGATAGACGTAGGGGACGCGGGCCTCGACTTCCAGCCGGCTGCTCAGGCCATAGCGCGCGGCCAGCGTGCCGACGACGGAATCGCGATCGGCGTCGCCCGCCTCGATCAGGCCGAGATTGATCCCCGGCACGATTTCGACCCCTCTGAAGGTCAGGCGGTTCGTGCTGCTGCGCACATACTCGACGGTCGGGTCGAACACGAAGCGGCCGGCCGGCGTCAGCACGCCGAGGCGTTCTGGGATGGCGGCGACCTCGCGCGCCTTCTGTTCGGTGGTCGCTGCGGGCGGGGCCTCGCCCACCGGCCGGGGCGGCATTGGGGCGGCGGCCGTCGTCGTCGGCGCCGGCCCCAACGGCGGATTGAGCGGCGTGGCCTGCTGGGGAGCCGCAGCCCGGCCAGCGCGGATATCCGATAGGGCCTCGTCCCGTGTGGCGCGCAGGGCCCGCAGTTCCAGCTCCTGCTGTTGAATGAGAGCGGCCTGTTCGGCCAATCTGCGCTCCTGGACCGACAACCGCGAGGACTGGTCGATCAGCAACGCTTCGATGCGCGCGAGCTTGGCGGAGACGTCCTCCTGGGCCCGGGCCGGAGCGGTGGTCGCGAACGTGACGATCGCAGCGCCGATGATCGCCAGGCGACGCAGGGAGCGGGAGGGTGCTGTGGTCATCTGCTCGGATCCGAACTGTGGAGAGCCCCTTAGCCGGCGACTAAACGTCAGGCCCGACCTGGGAGTTCATTCGCACCCCGAGGGGCGGCGGGACGGCGCGCGAGATGGCGGCGCGCGGCGGGCAGGTCGTAGTCGAGCAGTTCGGCCAGACGGGCGCGCGCCCTGCTGACGCGACTCTTCAGGGTGCCGGTCGCGCAGCCGCAGACTTCGGCGGCCTCATCGTAACTCAGCCCGGCGACGACGATCAGCAGCAGGGCGTCGCGGGTGTCCGGCGTCAGACGGTCCAGCGAGCGCAGCAGGTCGCCGAATTCGACCTGCCACTCCTGCTCCGGCGTGCAGGACAGTTGGGCCGTCAGCTTGCCGTCGGCGTCCTGAACCACCAGGCGGCGACGGGCATGGTTCGAATAGAAGATGTTGCGCAGGATCTTGTAGAGCCAGGCCTTCAGGTTGGTTCCGGGTTCGTAGGCGGTGCGGAATCTCCAGGCCCTCACGAGGGTGTCCTGAACCAGGTCGTCTGCCTCCGATCTGGAGCGTGTGAGACTCATGGCATAGCCGCGCATCATCGGAATCAGGGCGATGACGGCGTCTGGGAACACGTCGCGCATCGGGGGTAGCCCTCCTGGTCGCGAGGGCTCTGCGGGCCCCCGTCCTTTACGCCTCCCCCTTTCGACCTGCGGTGCGAAGTCCGCAGCGCCCGTATCGAATAACGTTGTTATTATTCTCTGCGGTTTTCGTATTCAAGGCCAGCGATGGTGTTGTGGGGTTTCGACCTGAGGTGAGTGCTGCAACCATGTCAGAAACGTGTCAGTTGGCGTCGATTCATGGTCTGGCTTGTTACGAAGTGTTAAGGCGAAATATTGGTAGTGGTATTTTCCTTCGTTTGGAAAAGAACGCGATATCGTGTAAATAAAACTTATGTGTAACGGGTGGTGTCTATTCCTTTGGGGTCGGCCGGCGGCGCCTCAAGCCGTTGTGGTGAGCCGGTTTCAGATAGCGGCGGCGGCTGGGTCGGGCTTGCATCCAAGGCGCTGAACCGGCTACCCACGCGGTGACTAACGCAAGCGTTGCGCGCGCCAACGCGAATTCTAGGCGCCGTCCCGGACCAGACCTTGCCAAGCCTCGCCGATCCCGTCCGCTCTCGCGCCCTTGGCCGCACCGGCCTCAGTGTTTCCGAGATTGGCCTCGGCTGTGCGAGTTGGTGGGGACAGAAGGCGTTCGACGAGCGGGAGGCGGTGAACCTCGTGCATGCCGCCCTGGAGCGTGGAGTCACCTTCCTTGACACGGGGGCCGCCTATTCCGGCGGCGGGGCCGAGCCGCGGCTTGGCCGAGCGCTGAAGGGCAGGAACCTCGAGCGGGTGGTGGTCGCCACCAAGGCTGGCACGTTTCACGATGGCCGCCGGGTGGCGCGCGATTTCCGGCCGCAGGCGATCATCGCCAGCGTCGAGCGGAGCCTGCGCAACCTCGGCCTGGAGCGTCTGCCGCTGCTGCAGCTGCACGGCCCTGCGATCTCCGAGCTAGACGACGAGATGCTGGCGACGCTGGAGGAGCTGAAGCGGCGCGGGCTCGTCGGCGCGGTCGGCGCCAACAGTTTCGACCCGGCGGTGATCGACCACATCATCGGGCTGGCCGTCTTTGACGTCGTGATGGTCGACTACAACGTCCTGCGGCCCGAACGCGCGGCGTTGATCGCTCGGGCGGCGCAGCAGGGCAAGGGCGTGCTGGCCGGGATGGCGCTGGCCATGGGGCACGCCAATCGGCAGGTCATGCGCCTGCGCGCGCCGCGGGACGTCTGGTATGCCCTGCGCGCGCTCAAGAACCACCGTGGCGACATCGCCAAGGGCGCGCGGTTCGGCTTCTTGGGGCGGCTGGATGGCCTGTCGGCGTCGCAAGCGGCGCTGGCCTACGTGCTGGCCGACCCTCATGTGTCCTGTGCGGTGGTCGGGACGACGCGCATGGCGCACCTGATCGACAATCTGGGCGCCTCCGGCGTCACCCTGTCGCCGGCGGTCATGGATCAGATCCGGCGCGCCCAAGGCGTGGAGTAGCGGCGATGCCGACCGAGGCGGATTTCCTGGCGCAAGCCGTGGACCTGGCGACGGCAAATGTCCTCGACGATGGCGGACGGCCGTTCGGCGCGGTGGTGGTCAAGAACGGCGAGGTGATCGCCACCGGCGTCAACGAAATCGGCGCGACGGGGGATCCGACCGCCCACGCCGAACTGACGGCGATGCGCAGGGCGGCGCAGGCGCTGGGCGTCCCGCGGCTCGACGGCTGCGTGATCTACGCCAGCGGCCAGCCATGTCCAATGTGCCTGGCGGCGATGCACATGACCGGGGTGGCGGCGGTGCGCTTCTGCTTCTCGAACGACGAGGCCGAGGCGTTCGGCCTGTCCACGGCCGCTGTCTACGCGCAGATGGCCATGCCATTGGACGCCCAGGCGATCGACATCCGCCAGCAGGCGGTCCCTTGCGACGGGCCCTCGCTCTATGCGGTCTGGAAGTCGCGACAGGCTCGCTGAGAACCGAACTTAGTTTGGATTCAAAGGTTTGTTGTGGGGACCGGCGGATTGGGCTTTCATCGGTCCAACGGCGCCGGCGGCAGCTGCGACCAGGCGTCGATCACACAGGGAGATCGCGCGATGGCTGACGGCGCCATGAAGCTGGCCGACGAGGCCAAGGCCAGGGCCTATTCCTTGCCGCTGGAGGAGTTCAATCCCGGCGACCCTGATCTGTTCCGCACCGATACTCACTGGCCCTACTTCGAGCGGCTGCGGCGCGAGGACCCGGTCCACTGGTGCAAGGACAGCGAGTTCGGCCCCTACTGGTCAGTCACCAAGTTCAACGACATCATGGCCGTGGACACCAACCACGGGACCTTTTCATCGGAAGCCGCCCTGGGCGGGATCACGATCCGCGACGCGCGGCCGGACCTGCGCCGCCCCAGCTTCATTTCGATGGATCCGCCCAAACACGACGTGCAGCGCAAGACGGTCAGTCCAGTGGTCTCGCCCGCCAACCTGCAGGTGCTGGAACCGATCATCCGCGAGCGGGCCGGGCGCATCCTCGACGAACTGCCGGTCGGCGAGACCTTCGACTGGGTCGACCGGGTGTCGATCGAACTGACCACCCAGATGCTGGCGACGCTGTTCGACTATCCGTTCGAGCATCGGCGACGGCTGACGCGGTGGTCGGACGTGGCGACGACCCTGCCGATGCCGGGGGGGCTGTGCGAGACCGAAGAGGCGCGGCAGGCCGAACTGATGGAATGCCTGGCCAGCTTCACCGAACTCTGGAACCAGCGGGTCAACCGCCCGCCGGCGGGAGACCTGGTCTCGATGCTCGCCCATGGCGAGGCGACGCGGAACATGAGTCCCGACGAGTATCTCGGCAACATCATCCTGCTGATCGTCGGCGGCAACGACACCACCCGCAACTCGATCAGCGGCGGGCTGCTCGCGCTCAACCAGAACCCCGAACAGTACGACAAGCTGAAGGCGAATCCGGCGCTGATCCCGTCAATGGTCTCGGAGATCATCCGCTGGCAGACCCCGCTGGCCCACATGCGCCGCACGGCGCTGGAAGACATCGAGCTGGCCGGCAAGCAGATCCGCAAGGGCGACAAGGTGGTCATGTGGTACGTCTCGGGCAACCGTGACGACGAGGTGATCGCCAATCCGGACGCCTTCGTCATCGACCGCGAGCGGCCGCGCCAGCATCTGTCGTTCGGCTTCGGCATCCACCGCTGCGTCGGCAACCGCCTGGCCGAGATGCAGCTGCGCATCGTCTGGGAGGAGATTCTGAAGCGCTTCAAGCATGTGGAGGTCGTCGGCGAACCGCGCCGGGTCCGCTCCAGCTTCGTGAAGGGCTATGAGACGCTGCCGGTCCGCATTCATGCCTAGCTGACGTGGCGGCGCCCTTTCCCTGGGGCGCGAGAGGCGTAGTCTCCTCGCATAACAACGATCACCAGGGCGGAGACGTGTCATGGCGGTGGACCTCGGGCCTCTCGACCAGGCGTTGGCGACGGCGCATCTGCCGGCGCTCTCGGCGGCGCTCGTGCACCTGACCGGCGATCCCAGTTGGCTGCGGCCCGAGTGGCGGCCGGCCTACACGCCGCTCTCGCGGGGCGAGACCGGGGTGCCGGAGGTCGAGCAAGCGAAGATGCGAGCGCTCGCCAAGACGGCGATCACCGACTACCTGACGGGCAAGACCCCGATGGCGGCGACGCCGTCGCCGGCCATGGTCCGGGAAATGATGAGCTTCGTGGCCGGGGCCGACATCCCCGACAGCTATGGCGACTTCCTCACCGACGAACTGGCGCTGGACGGCCACTCCTCGAAGGATCCCGACTGGTCGCCGGAGCTGAAGACCGTCGCGCGCCGGCTGCATGTCCTGGTGGTCGGGGCCGGGATGTCGGGCCTGCTGACTGCGCTGCGACTCGAGCAAGCCGGCGTGCCGTTCCAGGTGGTCGACAAGAACGCCGACGTTGGCGGGACCTGGCTCGAGAACACCTATCCCGGCTGCCGCGTCGACTCCTCGAACCACATGTATTCCTACAGCTTCGAGCCGAACCACTTCTGGCCGCAGCACTTCTCCACCCAGCCCGTGCTGCTGGACTATTTCCGCGGCGTCGCCGCCAAGCATGACCTGAAGAAGCACATCCGCTTCTCGACCACGGTCGAGGAGATGGTCTGGGACGATCATCGCGGCGTCTGGAAGGTCCGCCTGAAGACCCCGGAGGGCGTCGAGCATGTGGAGGCGAACGCCGTCGTCACTGCGGTCGGCCAGCTGAACCGGCCGCGATATCCGGAGATCAAGGGCCGGGAGCGCTTCGCCGGACCGGCCTTCCATTCAGCCGAATGGCGTCACGACGTCGACCTGACCGGCCAGCGCGTGGCCGTCATCGGCACCGGCGCCAGCGCCTATCAGTTCGTGCCGGAGATCGCCGGCAAGGTCGCCAGCCTGACCGTCTTCCAGCGCACCCCGCCTTGGGGGTTCCCGGTGGCGCACTATCACGAGGACGTCCCCGAGGGGATGAACTGGCTGATGGAGCACGTGCCGTTCTACGACAAATGGTACCGCTTCTGGATGTTCTGGATGGTGACGGACGGCCTGTTGCCGATGGTCACCGCCGATCCTGGCTGGAACGGCCCGCCGACCGCGGTCAGCGAACTCAACCAGGGCTTCCGGGACATGATCGCGATGGCCATCGCCGAGCAGGCCCCGAACCGGCCCGACCTGATCGAGAAGGTGATCCCGACCTATCCGGTTGGCGGCAAGCGCTCGCTGCTCGACAATGGCGTCTGGATGGCCGCGCTGCAGCGACCGAACGTTGAGCTGGTCACCGACTCCATCGCCGAGATCACCGAGACGGGCGTCACCACCGCCGACGGCAAGTCGCGCGACTTCGACGTGATCATCTATGGCACCGGCTTCCATGCATCGAAGTTCCTGTGGCCGATGAAGGTCAAGGGGCGCGGCGGGGCCGATCTGCACGAGACCTGGGGCGCCGACCCGCGCGCCTATCTTGGCATGACCACGCCAGGCTTCCCGAACCTGTTCATGATCTACGGACCGAACACCAACATCGTCGTCAACGGCTCGATCATCTTCTTCTCCGAGTGCAGCGTCCGCTACATCGTCGGGTGCCTGAAGCTGTTGGCCCAGACCGGGGCGACGGCGATGGAGCCGCGCCGCGAGGTGCATGATGCGTTCAACGAGCGGGTGGACGCAGGCAACAGCCTGATGGCCTGGGGCGCGCCGCAGGTGAGCAGTTGGTACAAGAGCGAGAGCGGCCGCGTGAGCCAGAACTGGCCCTTCGCTCTGGTCGACTACTGGCGTGCGACGCTGGCGCCCGACCCGGATGATTTCGTGCTGACGAAGAGCGCCGAACTGGTCGGCTAGGGGCGGGGTGATGAGTGAACTTCAAGGCGGTTGCGCCTGTCGAAAGATCCGCTTCCGGGTCAGCCAGGCGCCGATGGGGGTGGGCGTCTGCCATTGTCGGCAATGTCAGTACAGCTCCGGCGGCGGCCCGAATTACGTGGCGTTGGTGATGCGCGAGGCCTTCGAGGTGACGCAGGGCGAGCCGAAGGCGTTCGTCAGTCCCGGCGGCAGCGGGCAGGACGTGCTGCGGGCGTTCTGCGCCGATTGCGGCACGCCGCTCTACTCCGACCCGGTGGTGCTGCCGTTCCTGGCCGTGAAACTGGGCGGCCTCGACGATCCGTCGGCGTTGTCGCCGGGCATGCACATCTGGACCGTCGACGCGCCGTCCTGGCACCAGATGACGCCCGGCCTGCCCGTGTTCGAGCGCGGGCCGCCCGGATAGGCGCGCGCGTCATTCCAGCGGACGACTTCGAGGCCCCGGGGCGGCTATGCTGGGGGCGATAGGCTTGCTCGGAGAATCGCCATGGCCCTGAAGCTCAACGTTATCGTCTGTTCGACCCGCCCTGGACGTGTCGGTCTTTCGATCGGTCGGTGGTTCGAAACCTACGCCAAGGAGCATGGCGGCTTCGATGTCAGCCTCGAAGATCTGGCCGACTACGCCCTGCCGGTCTTCGACGAGCCTCACCATCCGCGCCTGCGCAAGTATGAACACGCCCACACGAAGGCCTGGAGCGCGAGCGTGGAGAGCGCCGACGCCTTCGTGTTCGTGACGCCCGAATACAACTTCGGGCCGCCGCCCTCGCTGGTGAATGCGATGAACTACCTGGTGCTCGAGTGGCACAACAAGGTCGCCGGCTTCGTCAGCTATGGCGGGGTGTCAGGCGGTATCCGCGCCACCCAGACCGAGAAGCTGATGATGACCAGCTTCAAGATCATGCCGCTGCCCGAGCAGGTGATGATCCCGATGTTCAGCCAGCATTTGGACGAAGAGAAGCGCTTTACGCCCAACGATATCCACCTGGGCTCGGCCAAGACCATGCTGGACGAGTTGGCTCGCTGGGCCGCGGCGCTGAAGGGAATGCGTGAGGGGGCGGCCTAAGCCCTGCGGCCCAGGAGACGGTTGAGCAGCACGAAGCCCAGCCCGAACGCCAGGAACAGGGCTGCCATCACCCCCATGTTCGCCAGCACCCGCGCGTAGCCGAGATCGGACACGTCAAGGAAGGGGTAGGGGTAGAAGCCTGCGAACGGACCGCGCGCCAGGCTGTAGATGCCGAAACCAAGGGGGAAGACGAGCCAGGCGGGCGCCATCGACGGCCGCAGGGCGCCCTTGGGCGTGAACGCGAGCCAGTCGAGCAGAAGCATGGCCGGCGTCACGTAGTGCAGGGTGATGTCGGCGATCAGTTGGAGGCCCTGCGGCTTCCAAAGGCCCTGCAGCACGGCGATGTAGGTGAGGGCGGTCACGCTCGTATAGAGCACGACCGCAGTGCGCGCGGCCGGGGCGGCGAAGAGGCGACCGAGCGGGCTTGCCGGGGCGAGCGTCGGGGCCGACATGGCCAGCGCCGCCAGCAGGTTGCTGAGAATGGTGAAGTAGCTGAAGAAATTGACGGTCCGGGTGGCGAAGTCCGCGCCTGCCTGCCCCTGGACCATCAGAAAGTAATGCAGCAGCAGTCCGAACCAAACCACCAGCGCCGCCAGACTGCGGTAGGTCCTCATGCGCGCATCCTCCGTCGACAGTGCAGGTGTCCGCGCGTCGGAGGGAATGGTCAAGTCTCAGGGATCCAGGGGCGTGCTCCGGGGCGGGAGAGCCGCCGCCCCGGAGGTGGTTGCTAGGCGTGGGCGGTCTTGGCCCGGCGGCGGGCGGCCCGGATCGTCGCCCCGGTCATGCCGAACCCGACGATCATGATCGCCCAGGTCGCCGGCTCCGGCACGCCCGAGAGGATCGCCGACGAGCTGGCGTAGTCCCAGGTCCCTTTGAAGCCCTGGGTCCCGTAGGTGTTTCCATATAGCCCTTCGCCCGGTTCGATGCGGAAGTCGGAGAGCCGGAAGACCGGGATCGTGTCGGTCGAGGTCGGCACCATCTCGCCGGAGACGCCAGTGACCTTGCCGCCGGCGAAGCGGATCGACGGATCGGCGTAATAGTTTTCGTCATCCACGTAGATCGGGAAGCCGTCGTACATCTCGTGAATCGAATTCCAGGTGAGGCCGCCGACGTCGAGGCGCCAGAACTCCTCGCCACCGGTCGGCAGGCCATATAGCCCGGCCACGAAGCCTCCGCCCTGGTCGAAGGCCCAATCGGCGTTGAAGCGCGCGGTCAACGTGACGATGTCGCCCACCGCCAGATTTTGATCGACCCCAGTGTTGAGTTCCCATGGGCCGTAGCCCAATTCGCTCACCAGCTCGCCCTTGAGCGTGATCTCATAGTAGCGGGCCGCCTCGGCTGATCCGGCCCAGAAGCAGGCCGCCGCCGCAATGGCGACTGCCGGCGCATGAATTCTTGGCATAGCGTCCTCCCTCATTGGGAGAAGCGGACGCCCGGCGCTACCTCAAGTCAAGCGGAGCCATTTCAAGTTTTTCGTGGGAAACGACGCGCGCGCCAGCAGTGGCCGCTTTGCCCTATGTTCTTGAGTTTTCGGGGGGAAGTGGCGCGAATGACGGGGCTCGAACCCGCGACCTCCGGCGTGACAGGCCGGCGCTCTAACCAACTGAGCTACATCCGCGTGACGGCGACGTCGCCGCGAGGGGCGTCTGATACCCCACCTGAATCGGAATCGGAAGGGTCTAGGTGCGGGGATGTGAGAGCCGTCGGTCAGTCGCAGACGCGTGGCGGAGGCTTGACCGGTATGGAGCCCGCTAAAATGGCGTTCTGTGCGGCGCAGCCAAGTCGGCTCAGCGACGCTGCGCCTTGCGTTAAGTTCTTGTGGGGAAAGAAGAAGTGGCGCGAATGACGGGGCTCGAACCCGCGACCTCCGGCGTGACAGGCCGGCGC
>NZ_JAPMTQ010000028.1:42775-52636 GCF_026411515.1 Phenylobacterium sp. 58.2.17
TAACCAACTGAGCTACATCCGCGTGACGGCGACGTCGCCGCGAGGGGCGTCTGATATGACCCTGCCTGAATCGTGTCAACGGCCAATCTCGCGCAGTTGTGGACAAACCGGCGCGGCCTCCTCTTTTCTGCGAAAGGGCCGGGAGGGTGGTCAAATATTGCGAGTGATTATCAGTCGTAATGTCGCCGCCATCGAAGAGCCGCCATCGAAGACATGTGAGCTTGGATCACGGGCGCGGGGCGCGGAATTAACAGACGATGCAGGTTGCGCGCATTTGCGATACCACCGGTCGCACCACGCCGTTTGAACCCTGAGCGATGCTGGTCTAGAAGGGCGCGCGACTCCTTCGAGGATTCCATGAACGCCTTTCTTTTGCAGTATCTGCCCATCGTGATCTTCCTTGGGATCGCGACCGCCCTGGGCCTCGCATTCATCGTGGCTTCGGCCACGCTGTCTCCGCAGGCGCCGGATCCTGAGAAGCTGTCCACCTACGAGTGCGGCTTCAACGCCTTCGACGATGCGCGAATGAAGTTCGACGTCCGGTTCTATCTGGTGTCGATCCTCTTCATCATCTTCGACCTTGAAGTGGCGTTCCTGTTCCCGTGGGCGGTGTCGCTCATGAAGCTGCCGCAGGAGCTCGGACAGTTCGCCTTCTGGTCGATGATGACCTTCCTCGGCGTGCTGACCGTCGGCTTCATCTACGAATGGAAGAAAGGCGCCCTGGAATGGGAGTGATCGTTCCCGCGGGTTCGGCCGGCCGTTCGACGGTCGAGGGCTACGACCCCAAGCTTCACGACCCGTTCTTCGACGGCGTGTCGAATGAACTGGCCGACAAGGGCTTTATTACGGCGGCCGCCGACGACCTGATCACCTGGGCGCGCACCGGCTCGCTGATGTGGATGACGTTCGGCCTGGCCTGCTGCGCGGTCGAGATGATGCAGGCCTCGATGCCGCGCTATGACCTGGAGCGCTACGGCTTCGCCCCGCGGGCCAGCCCGCGCCAGTCGGACGTGATGATCGTCGCCGGCACGCTCTGCAACAAGATGGCTCCCGCTCTGCGCAAGGTCTACGACCAGATGCCGGAGCCGCGGTACGTCATCTCGATGGGCTCGTGCGCCAACGGCGGCGGCTACTATTATTTCTCCTACTCGGTGGTGCGCGGCTGCGACCGCATCGTTCCGGTCGACATCTATGTCCCGGGTTGCCCGCCGACGGCCGAGGCGCTGGTTTACGGCGTGCTGCAGCTGCAGAAGAAGATCCGCCGGACGGGGACGATCGAGCGATGAGCTGGCCCCTGACCGAAGGCGCTCTGCAGTCGCTGGGCGATGAGATTGTCACCGCCGGGGCCGGCGCCGTCGCCGGCTTCGAGGTGGCCTATGGCGAGCTGACCCTCACGGGCCCCGCCAGCCGGATCGTCGAGGCGCTGACCCAACTGCGCGACCAGTTCGGCTTCGAGCAGCTGATCGACCTCTGCGGCGTCGACTACCCGGAGCGCGCCCAGCGCTTCGACGTGGTCTACCACCTGCTGTCGCTGACCAAGAACCGCCGCATCCGGATCAAGGTGCAGACGGACGAAGACACCCCGGTTCCGACCGTGACCGGCGTCTATCCGTGCGCCGACTGGTTCGAGCGCGAGGCCTTCGACATGTACGGCGTGTTCTTCGAAGGGCACCCGGACCTGCGCCGGATCCTCACCGACTACGGCTTCCACGGCCATCCGCTGCGGAAGGACTTCCCGATGACCGGCTATGTCGAGCTGCGCTACGACGACGAGCTGAAGCGGGTGGTCTACGAGCCGGTGAAATCGGTCGAATTCCGCAACTGGGACTTCCTCTCGCCCTGGGAAGGCGCCGAGTACGTGCTGCCGGGCGATGAAAAGGCGGAGGCGAAATAATGGCCGACGACGCTTCGAACCCGGTCGCGATCCCGGAAACCCCGGTCCGCAAGTTCAACATCAACTTCGGCCCGCAGCACCCGGCGGCGCACGGCGTGCTGCGCCTGGTGCTCGAGCTGGACGGTGAAGTCGTCGAGCGGGTCGACCCGCACGTCGGCCTGCTGCATCGCGGCACCGAAAAGCTGATGGAGTACCGGACCTACCTCCAGAACATCCCGTACTTCGACCGCCTCGACTACGTGGCGCCGATGAATCAGGAACATGCGTTCTGCCTGGCCATCGAGAAGCTGCTGGACCTGGAAGTCCCGATCCGCGGATCGATCATCCGGGTGATGTTCTCAGAAATCGGCCGGATCCTGAATCACCTGCTCAACGTCACCACCCAGGCGATGGACGTCGGCGCCCTGACCCCGCCGCTGTGGGGCTTCGAAGAGCGCGAGAAGCTGATGGTGTTCTACGAGCGCGCCTGCGGCGCTCGCCTGCACGCCAACTACTTCCGTCCGGGCGGCGTCCACCAGGACCTGCCGGAAGCGCTGGTCGACGACATCCGTGACTGGGCGGTCGCCTTCGAGCGCCCGATCAGCGACATCGACAAGCTGATCACCGGCAACCGCATCTTCAAGCAGCGCAACGTCGATATCGGCGTGGTGTCGAAGGAAGAGGCGATCAACTGGGGCTTCTCGGGCGTCATGGTGCGCGGGTCGGGCATCGCCTGGGACCTGCGCCGCAGCCAGCCCTACGAGTGCTACGACGACTTCGAGTTCGACATCCCGCTGGGCGTCAATGGCGACTGCTACGACCGCTATCTCTGCCGTATGGAAGAGATGCGTCAGAGCGCGAAGATCATCATCCAATGCGCTGATCGGCTTAAGAAAACGCCGGGTCCGGTGCTGACGGAAGACAACAAGTTCGCGCCGCCGCGCCGCGGTGAGATGAAGCGGTCGATGGAAGCCCTTATCCATCACTTCAAGCTCTACACCGAAGGGTTCCGCACGCCCCCGGGCGAGGTCTATGCCTGCGTGGAAGCGCCGAAGGGCGAGTTCGGCGTGTTCGTCGTCTCCGACGGCACCAACAAGCCGTACCGCTGCAAGATCCGCGCGCCGGGCTACCCGCACCTGATGGCGATGGACTGGCTGAACCGCGGTCACATGCTGGCCGACGTCTCCGCCATCCTTGGCTCTCTGGACATCGTGTTCGGGGAGATCGATCGGTGATCTATCAAGCCGGCCTTTCGAACAGCGAGATCGTCACCGGTCAGCTCGACGCGTACAACGCCCAGAACATCGAGGCCTTCTGCGGTTTTTACGCCGATGACGCCGTGCTGGCGGACTTCAACGGCGCAATCACGGCCCAGGGCCTGGACGCCATTCGCGCCCGGCACGAGAAGCTCTTCGCCGATTTCCCGCAGAACAAGGCGGTCCGGACCAATCGCATCGAGGTTGGCCAAGTGGTCATCGACCACGAGGACGTGTTCCGCAGTCCCGATGCGCAGCCTTTCCAGGTGGCGGCCATCTACACCATCGCGGGCGGCAAGATCGCCCGCGTCGACTTCGTGAAGTGAGGATCGCTTGAGCGTTCGCCGCCTCTCTCCGAACCAGCCCGCCAGCTTCGAGTTCTCCGCGGAGACCAAGAAGCAGGCGGATTGGTGGATCTCCAAGTTCCCGGCCGGCCGCCAGCAATCGGCGGTCATTCCGATTCTGTGGCTCGTTCAGAAACAGGAGGGGTGGGTCTCCGAGCCCGCCATCCGCTTGGTCGCCGAGCTGCTGGGCATGGCCCAGATCCGGGTGCTGGAGGTCGCGACCTTCTACACCATGTTCATGCTCGAGCCGGTCGGCACCCATGCGCTGGTGCAGGTCTGCGGCACCACGCCGTGCGCCCTGCGCGGCGCCAACGAGCTGATCGCCCATTGCAAGAAGCGGCTCGGCCCGAAGGATCACCTGTCGGCCGACGGCAAGTTCTACTGGCAGGAAGTCGAGTGCCTGGGCGCGTGCTCCAACGCGCCGATGGCGATGATCAACGACTATTACTACGAAGACCTGACGGTCGAGACGCTCGACGCGGTTCTGGACGAGTTCGCCGCCGGCAAGCCGCGCGCCCCGGGCTCGGTGATCGGCCGCAGCGGTTCGGCGCCGGAGGGCGGTCCGCTGACGCTCAGCGATGCGTCGCTGTACGACGGCACGCGCGCCAAGCCGATCAAGTCGCTTCCCAACGCGCCCAAGCCGTCGAAGGGCGCCAAGGAGCCGGCCCAGTGAGCGCAATGAATTCGATCGCGCGCCCGGCGCGCGCGGACAGAGGAGTGTAGGGGCCTTGGTCGGTATTCTCGAAGACAAGGACCGCATCTTCACCAACCTCTACGGCCTGCACGACTGGGGCCTCGAGGGAGCGAAGAAGCGCGGGGCCTGGAACGGCACGCGTGAGATGCTGAAGCAGACGCCGGAATGGCTCTGCGACCAGATCAAGGCCTCGGGCCTGCGCGGCCGCGGGGGCGCGGGCTTCTCCACGGGCCTGAAGTGGACCTTCATGCCCAAGCAGGAGAGCGAGCGCCCGCACTATCTGGTGGTCAACGCCGACGAGTCCGAGCCGGGCACCTGCAAGGACCGCGAGATCATGCGCAATGATCCGCACCTGCTGATCGAAGGCTGCCTGATCGCCAGCTACGCGATCCGCGCGCACACCTGCTACATCTACATCCGCGGCGAGTACGTGCATGAGCGCGAGCGCCTGGAAGCGGCGATCAAGCAAGCCTACGAGGCCAAGCTGATCGGCAAGGGCAACGTCCACGGCTGGGACTTCGACCTGCACGTCACCCATGGCGGCGGCGCCTATATCTGCGGCGACGAAACCGCGCTGATGGAAAGCCTGGAAGGTAAGAAGGGCCAGCCGCGCCTGAAGCCGCCGTTTCCGGCCGGCGCCGGCATCTACGGCTGCCCGACCACCATCAACAATGTCGAGTCGATCTCGGTCGTCGGCACCATCCTGCGCCGCGGCGCCGAGTGGTTCTCGAGCTTCGGCCGTCCGAACAACACCGGCACCAAGCTGATGGCCATCTCGGGCCACGTGAACAAGCCGTGCGTCGTCGAAGAGGCGATGTCGATCCCGCTGAAGCAGCTGCTGGAAGACCATTGCGGCGGCATCCGCGGCGGTTGGGGCAACCTCAAGGCGATCATCCCGGGCGGTTCGTCGGTCCGCATGATCCCGGCCCACGAGGCCGAGACCGCGCTGATGGACTTCGACAGCCTCTCGGCGCTGAAGTCGGGCCTGGGCACCGCGGCGGTGATCGTGATGGACCAGTCCACCGACATCGTGAAGGCGATCGCGCGCCTGTCGTACTTCTACAAGCACGAGAGCTGCGGCCAGTGCACCCCGTGCCGCGAGGGCACCGGCTGGATGTGGCGGGTCATGGAGCGCATGGTCACCGGCGAAGCCGAGATGCGCGAGATCGACATGCTGCTGGACGT
Organism: Phenylobacterium sp. 58.2.17; assembly: GCF_026411515.1. Classification (NCBI taxonomy): domain Bacteria; kingdom Pseudomonadati; phylum Pseudomonadota; class Alphaproteobacteria; order Caulobacterales; family Caulobacteraceae; genus Phenylobacterium; species Phenylobacterium sp. 58.2.17. Next base: position 48,128 of record NZ_JAPMTQ010000028.1, read on the forward strand.
CGCCAGCCAGGTCGAAGGTCACACGATCTGCGGTCTTGGCGATGCGGCGGCCTGGCCGATCCAGGGCCTGTTCCGCCACTTCCGCCACGAGGTGGAAGATCGCATCACCCAATATCGGGCCGGAAGGCCGCATGTGCAGGGCGTGTCCCTGCAAGCGGCGGAGTAACCCCTAATGCCCAAGGCTAAAGTCAACGGCGCCGAGGTCGAGTTCGAACCCGGCATGACGGTTCTGCAGGTGGCGGAACTGGCCGGTGAGGAAATCCCGCGCTTCTGCTACCACGAGCGTCTCAGCATCGCCGGCAACTGCCGCATGTGCCTGGTCGAGGTGAAGCCCGGCCCGCCGAAGCCGCAGGCTTCCTGCGCGCTGCCGGCCGCCGAAGGCCAGGAGATATTCACCAACACGCCGATGGTGAAGAAGGCCCGCGAAGGGGTGATGGAGTTCCTGCTCATCAACCACCCGCTGGACTGCCCGATCTGCGACCAGGGCGGCGAGTGCGACCTGCAGGATCAGGCCATGGGCTATGGCCGCGACGACAGCCGCTACGCCGAGAACAAGCGGGCCGTCGAAGAAAAGTACATGGGTCCGCTCATCAAGACGGTGATGACCCGCTGCATTCAGTGCACGCGCTGCGTCCGCTTCATCACTGAAGTGGCCGGCGTGCCGGACATCGGTCTTATCTCGCGCGGCGAAGACGTTGAAATCACGACCTATCTCGACAAGTCGGTCGGGTCGGAACTGTCGGCAAACGTCATTGACCTGTGCCCGGTCGGCGCGCTGACCTCCAAGCCGTACGCGTTCAACGCGCGGCCCTGGGAGCTGAAGAAGACCGAGAGCGTCGACGTCATGGACGCGTTGGGTTCGGCGATCCGCGTCGACAGCCGCGGCCCGGCGGTCCTGCGGGTGCTGCCGCGCCTGAACGAAGAGATCAACGAAGAGTGGATCAGCGACAAGACGCGCTACGCGGTCGACGGCCTGTCGCGCCAGCGTCTGGACCAGCCGTTCGTCCGTAAGGATGGGCGCCTGCAGCCGGCGACCTGGGCTCAGGCGTTCGAATTGATCACCGCCAAGGTCAAGGCCGCCAGCGGCGAGCGCATCGGCGTGATCGCCGGCGACGTCCAGGACGTGGAGTCCATGGCGGCCGCCAAGGACCTGTTCACCGCGCTCGGCTCGGCCAACATCGACTGCCGCCAGGACGGCATGGTGCTGGGCGGCGGACCGCGCGAGAGCTGGCTGATGAACTCGACGATCGCCGGCATCGAAGACGCCGACGTCGTCCTGCTGGTCGGGACCAACCCGCGCGTCGAAGCGCCGGTGTTCAACGCCCGACTGCGCAAGCGCTGGCTGGCGGGCGCGCTGCGCGTCGGCGTGATCGGCGAGCAGGCCGACCTGACCTACAAGTACGACTATCTCGGCGCTGGCGCTGCGACCCTGTCCGGCCTGAGCCGCGCCAAGAGCGACTTCGTCAAGGCGCTCAAGGACGCCAAAAGGCCGGCGATCATCGTCGGCACCGGCGCGCTGTCGCGCGACGACGGCCAGGCGGTGCTCGCCGCCGCCGCCGCGGTCGCCAAGAGCTTCGGCATGACCTGGAACGTCCTGCACACCGCCGCCTCGCGCGTCGGCGGCCTGGACCTCGGCTTCGTGCCGGGCGAGGGCGGCAAGAGCGCCAAGGACATGGTGCAGCCGGGCGCGCTGGACGTGCTGTTCCTGCTCGGCGCCGACGAGATCGACGCCAAGGGCAGCGACGCCTTCAAGGTCTATCTCGGCACGCACGGCGACGCCGGCGCGCACTCGGCGGACGTGGTCCTGCCGGGCGCGGCCTACACCGAGAAGGACGGCATCTACGTCAACACCGAAGGCCGGGTGCAGTTCGGCTATCGCGCCGTGTTCCCCAAGGGCGAGGCCCGCGAGGACTGGTCGGTGTTCCGGGCGCTCTCCGACCGCCTGGGCGTGACGCTGCCTTACGACACCCTGGCCCAGCTGCGGGCCAAGCTCTTCGCCGACCATCCGAGCTTCGGCCAGGTCGACTACGCCCCCGGTTCGGCGGGCGCGGCCTTGGACTTCGGATCGCTGGGCGCCAAGGGAGAGGTCTCCGAGGCTCCGTTCGAGAGCGCGGTGAAGACCTTCCATCTGACCAATCCCATCGCGCGCGCCAGCGTGACGATGGCCGAGTGCGCCGCCGTCGCTTCCGGCGCCGCCAAGATCGCGGCGGAGTAGGGGCATGGACGCTGTCGCCAACAACTTCTGGGCTACGCCGGGCGGCTGGACCCTGATCACGGTCGCGCAGATCCTGGCGGTCGTGCTGCCGCTGCTGGTCGCGCTGGCCTTCTTCATGCTCGCCGACCGGAAGATCTGGGCCGGCGTGCAGATGCGCAAGGGCCCCAACGTCGTCGGGCCGTTCGGCCTGCTGCAGTCCTTCGCCGACCTGATCAAGTTCGTGCTGAAGGAAATCGTCATCCCCGACGGGGCCGACAAGTTCGTCTTCCTGCTGGCTCCGGTGCTGACCTTCGTGCTGGCCATGGTCGGCTGGGCGGTGATCCCGTTCGCGCCGGGCTGGGTGGTCTCCGACATCAATGTCGGGGTGCTGTATCTGTTCGCGATCAGCTCGCTGGGCGTCTACGGCATCATCATGGGCGGCTGGGCTTCGAACTCGAAGTACCCGTTCCTGGGTTCGCTGCGTTCGGCGGCGCAGATGGTGTCGTACGAAGTCTCGATCGGCTTCGTCATCGTCACCGTCATCCTGCTGTCCGGAACGATGAACCTGCAGAAGATCGTCGAGCTGCAGAGCGGCGGCTTCTGGAACTGGAACGTGTTCGGCGGCCAAGGCCTGCACAACCTGCCGCTGGCGCTGGTCATGATCCCGATGGCGGTGATCTTCTTCATCTCGGCCCTGGCCGAGACCAACCGCCCGCCGTTCGACCTGCCGGAAGCCGAATCCGAACTCGTGGCCGGCTACCAGGTGGAGTACTCGTCCAGCCCGTTCCTGCTGTTCATGATCGGCGAGCTGGTGAACATCGTGCTGATGTGCGCCCTGATCTCGGTGATGTTCTTCGGCGGCTGGCAGGCCCCGATCGATCTGCCGTGGGTGGCGAGCTGGCCGCCGACGGTACAGAGCTTCTACGGCCTGATGTGGTTCGTCATGAAGATCTGCTTCTTCTTCTTCCTGATCGGGATGGTGAAGGCGATCGTGCCGCGCTACCGCTACGACCAACTGATGCGCCTGGGCTGGAAGGTGTTCCTGCCGACCTCGCTGGTCGCCGTGGTCCTGGTCGCCGGCTGGCGCGTTTTCGGTCCGGGGGGCGCATGAGGACGGTGATGGCTAGCATCTTCCTGATTTCCCTTTCGTCCTGCGCCAGTTCGGCGGGCGGCCCCGACGTCACCGGGGGCGTGGCCAGCTACGATGCGCTGAAGTCCGCCAGCTCGGCCTGCGCCGCCAAGGGCGGGGAACTGGTCCGCAGCCCCGAGGGCTCGGGCAAGCGCATGACCGACTACGCCTGCAAGAGAAAGTAACCGCGAAATGATGCAGCGAATTTCACAGGCAGTCAGGGGCGCGGCCCTGATGGACTTCGTCGGGGCGTTCGGCCTGGCGATGAAGTACATGATCAAGCCGAAGGCCACCGTGCAGTACCCGCACGAGCGTGGCCCGCAGTCGCCGCGCTTCCGCGGCGAGCACGCGCTGCGCCGCTATCCCAACGGGGAGGAGCGCTGCATCGCCTGCAAGCTCTGCGAGGCGATCTGCCCGGCTCAGGCCATCACCATCGAAGCCGAACCGCGTGACGACGGCAGCCGCCGCACGACCCGGTACGACATCGACATGGTCAAGTGCATCTACTGCGGCCTGTGCCAGGAGGCCTGCCCGGTGGACGCCATCGTCGAGGGCCCGAACATCGAGTTCGCCGTCGAGACCCGCGAGGAGCTCTACTACGACAAGGAGCGCCTGCTCTCGAACGGCGACCGTTGGGAACGGCAGATCGCGAAGAACCTGGAACTGGACGCGCCCTACCGGTAAGCGCCGGCGCATCCGTGAGACGACCACCTTCGCCCGCGCCGGATCCTCGGCGGGGCGGACCAAGTAAACTAAGGGGCTGAGAAAAGCCGTCATGGCCTTGGCGATCGCATTCTACCTGCTGGCGGCGGTGACCGTAGGCGCAGGGTTCGGGGTGGTTTCCTCCCGCAATCCCGTGCACTCGGTGCTGTTCCTGATCCTCAGCTTCTTCTCGGCCGCGGGCCTCTTCGTGACCATGGGCGCGGAGTTCCTCGCGATGCTGCTCGTCGTCGTCTACGTCGGCGCGGTGGCGGTGCTGTTCCTCTTCGTCGTCATGATGCTGGACGTCGACTTCGCCGCGCTCCGCCAGGGCTTCGCCCGCTACCTGCCGCTGGGCGGCCTGGTCGCCGGCGTGCTGGTCATCGAGATGATCGTGGTGGGGGGGGGCGGGGGCCCCCCCCCCCCCCCCCACCCCCCCCCCCCCCCCCCCCCCCCCCCCCACCCCCCCCCCCCCCCCCCCCCCCCC
>NZ_JAPMTQ010000029.1:0-51429 GCF_026411515.1 Phenylobacterium sp. 58.2.17
TGCTGGTCGAGCCGGACCCGACGCCCGGCGGCGCCGCGGCCCGCGCCGGCGCGCTGGGGGCCGAGCGCAGCTACGAGCGCTGCATCGCCGTCACGCCCGGGGCGCTGACCTTCGACGCGCGGGTGAAGAAGGACCTGGCCAAGGACATCGAGACGGCCCTCAAGAGCCCCGGCCACGCCATCGCCGTCGCCCCGCTGCGCACCTTGCTGGCGCAAGGCGGCGTGCTCGATCAGCTCCGCGCCAAGGGCTACGAAGTGAAGACGCCGGGGGATGTGGAAGCCGATTGATAAGGATGCTCCCCCCATGGGGCAGCTGTCAGCCGCTGGCTGACTGAGGGGGACTTTGGCTCAAGCGGCTTGAGAGCAGTCCCCCTCCGTCTCGGCGCCTCGCGCCGAGCCACCTCCCCCAGAGGGGAGGAATTAGGAACGGTCTTACAGGCCCGGCAGCTTGATGCGGGTCTGCTTCTCGCGGGAGATGACGACGGGCTTGTCGCCGGTCAGGCTCTTGATCTTGGCTTCTTCGGCGGCCGGATCGACCGGAGCCGGGACGTTGTCGCCGGCCGCGGCCACGACCGCGGCGCTGCCGCCGGTGGTGTCGCCCGGCTTCCAGAACATCACCTTGTCGGCGAACGACTTGTCCTTGTGGGCCAGGGCGCCGGTCTCGTCGTCGACGACGTAGCGGATCAGCGGGTCGGCCTTGTCGGCGCCGGCCTTGGCGACCAGCAGCTTCTCGCCGTCCGAGCGGGCCTGGGCCTCGCGCGAGCCGAGCAGGGCGTTGCGCGCGGCGCTTTCCGGCTGCAGCTCCTGGGGCCGCGGCTCACCGGGCGCCGGCGGGCGCAGGGCGTATTCGGGCGGAACCACCAGCGGGGCCTTCGACACCACGCGGAACTCGTCAGGGGTGACCTTGGTCATGCCCAGCGCGTTGCGGGTGGAATTGCAGCCCGCGAGGCCAAGGCCGGTCGCCGCGACGAGGGCGGACGCGACGAGCACACGGTTCAGACGCATCAACTTTGAGTCTCCGAAAGCCGCCCCCCGGCGGTGAAGGGTGGGTAAATAGCGCATACGGGCATACCCGCCAACGCGATTAAGCAGCCGATTCCTTACGCAGGGAATCGAGCAACAAGAAGACGACGCCGATGGTGATGGCGCTGTCGGCGACGTTGAACACCCAGGGGAAGAACCCCAGACGCTGGAAATCCAGGAAATCGACCACCGCGCCGAAGCGGATGCGGTCGATGGCGTTGCCGATCGCGCCGCCGATCACCAGGCCCAGGCCCATGCCCAGCAGCGGACGGTGAGCCTTGCGCACCCAGATGGCCAGGGCGATGGCTACGCCGATCGAGAACAGGGTCAGGATCCAGCGCACGAGGTCGGCGTCGGCGCGGAACAGGCCGAAGCTGACGCCGCGGTTCCAGACCATGGTCAGCGAGAACGGCCCGGCGATCGGCGTCGAGAACCGCGCCGGCAGGTCGTAGACGTAGAGGATCCAGTACTTCGACAGCTGGTCGGCCAGGATCACGAAGGCGGCCAGGCCATAGGCCGCCCAGCCGAGTTTGGAGATGGACTTCAAGAGTGCTCCCATTTTCCGGTCGCCCCGCTGGAGCGACCGGAACTGTGGTTTATCCTGCGGTCAGGCTCAAGCCCGCGCAGCGTCCCAGGCGGCGACCGCGTCGGCGTCACGCAGGGACAGGTCCGGATAGCGCGGATCGGAGCCGACCTCCGGCAGGATGCGCCACGAGCGCGCGCACTTGGCGCCTTGGGCCTTCAGCGGCTCGACGGCGACGCCGGGCGCCTCGGCCAGCCGGAAGGCCCCGGCCGGGCCTTCACCCGCCGCCAGGGTCGCCTGGCTGGTGCGGAACACCTCGGCGGCGTCCAGGCCGTCAAAGGCCGCCAGCAGGGCCGCGTCGGCGACGTGGACGACCGGGGCGGCCTCCAGCGCCGCGCCCAGGCGCTTCTCGCGGCGCTCGACCTCAAGGGCGCCGGTGACCACGCTGGTCACCAGCTGAATCTTGGCCCAGCGTTCGGCCTCGGCGTCGTTGCGCCAGTCGGCCGGGGTCTCCGGGATCTGCCGCAGGCAGTTGGAGAGGGCCTGCGGATAGCGGGTGGTCCAGGCCTCTTCCATGGTGAAGGGCATCAGCGGCGCCAGCCAGGCGGTGAGCCGCTCGAACACCGCGTCCATCACCGTGCGCGCGGCGCGCCGGCGCAGGGCGTCGGGCCGGTCGCAATAGAGGCTGTCGCGGCGAATGTCGAAGAACAGCGAGCTGAGCTCGTTCTGGCAGAACTCGATGATCGGCCGGATCACGTCCTGGAAGACATAGCCCTCGTAGCCGGCGCGGACCTGGGCGTCCAATTCCCACAGCCGGTGCAGGATGAACCGCTCCAGCGGCGGCATCTGCTCCAACTCCACCGCCTCGTCGGGCGAATAGTCGGCGAGGGCGCCCAGCATGTAGCGCACGGTGTTGCGCAGCTTGCGATAGGCGTCGGCGGTCGTCTGCAGCACGGTCTTGCCGATGCGGCTGTCGTCCGAATAGTCGATCATCGCCGCCCACAGGCGGATGATCTCGGCCCCGGACTCGCGGATCACCGCCTGCGGGTCGACGACGTTGCCCTTGGACTTGGACATCTTCTCGCCGTTCTCATCCATGGTGAAGCCGTGGGTGAGGATAGCGTCGTACGGCGCGCGGCCGCGGGTGCCCGAGCTTTCCAGCAGCGAGGACTGGAACCAGCCGCGGTGCTGGTCGGAGCCTTCGAGATAGAGGTCCGCCGGCCACTTGGTGTGCTCGCGGTTCTCCAGCGTGAAGGCGTGGGTCGAGCCGCTGTCGAACCAGACGTCGAGGATGTCGTCGATCTTCTCGTAGCGGTCCGGATCGTGGCCGCCGAGGAAGTCGGTCACCGGTCGGTTGAACCAGGCGTCGGCGCCCTCGGTCTCGATGGCCGCGATGATGCGGGCGTCGACCTCGGGGTCGTGCAGCGGCTGGTTCGTCTCCTTGTCGACGAACATGGCCAGCGGCGCGCCCCAGGCGCGCTGGCGGCTGATCAGCCAGTCGGGACGGGTCTCGACCATCGCGCGGATGCGGTTCTTGCCGCCGGCCGGATAGAAGGCGGTGGCCTCGATCGCCTCCAGCGCGGTCTCGCGCAGGGTGCGGCCGCCGAGCTGCGGGGTGTCCACCGGCTCGTCCATGCGGATGAACCACTGCGGGGTGTTGCGGAAGATCACCGGCGCCTTGGACCGCCACGAGTGCGGATAGGAGTGCTCCATCCGCCCACGGGCCAGCAGACGGCCGGCCTCGATCAGCTTTTCCATGACTGCGCCGTTGGCCGGGCCGAACTTGCCGGCCTTCTTGCCCTCGGTCTCCAGCACCTTGAGGCCGGCGAACAGCGGCACGTGCGGATAGTAGGCGCCGTCCGGATCGACGGTGTCGGGGATGTCGCGATGACCGTGGGCCAGCCACACCAGGTAGTCGTCCGCGCCGTGGCCCGGGGCGGTGTGCACGAAGCCGGTGCCGGCGTCGTCGGTGACATGGTCGCCGTCGAGCAGCGGCACCTGGAACGCATAGTGGGCGTCCAGCGCGTGCAGCGGATGCTCGCAGACCATGCCTTGCGGATCGACCGACTCCAGCTTGCGCCAGCTGGCGATCTTGGCGGCCTTGAAGACGTCCTCGGCGAGCTTCTCGGCGACGATCAGCTTGTCGCCCGGCTTGGCCCAGGGCTCGAACTCCAGCCCCTGTTCCATCGCCTCGACCACATAGACGGCGTAGTCGATCGAGTCCGAATAGCTGATCGCCCGGTTGGCGGGGATCGTCCACGGCGTGGTGGTCCAGATCACCACGCTGGCCCCGCGGGCCGCGTCGCTGCCCTCGACCACCGGGAACTTCACCCAGATCGTCGGGCTGACGTGGTCGTGGTACTCGACCTCGGCGTCGGCCAGGGCGGTGCGTTCGACCGGGCTCCACATCACCGGCTTGGAGCCGCGGTAGAGCTGGCCGCTGGCCACGAACTTATGGAACTCGGCCACGATCGCGGCCTCGCTCGAATAGTCCATGGTCGCGTAGCGGTTTTCCCAATCGCCGATCACGCCCAGGCGCTTGAAGCCGTCGCGCTGCACGTCGATCCAGTGGGCGGCGTACTCGCGGCAGCGGGCGCGGAACTCGGCCTTGGAGACCTCGTCCTTGCGGCGGCCCTTCTCCTTCAGCTCCTTCTCGATCTGCCACTCGATCGGCAGGCCGTGGCAGTCCCAGCCCGGCACGTAGTCGACGTCGTAGCCGAGCAGGAAGCGCGAACGGACCACGAAGTCCTTCAGCGTCTTCTGCAGGGCGTGGCCGATGTGGATCGCACCGTTGGCGTAGGGGGGGCCGTCATGCAGCACGAACAGCGGCGCGCCGGCGCGCTGCCGCTCGGCGCGGATTGAGTTGTAAAGGTCGGCCTTCGCCCAGCGGGCCAGGATCTCCGGCTCCTTCTGCGGCAGGCCCGCACGCATCGGGAACGGTGTTTCCGGGAGGAAGACGGTTTCGCGATAGTCGCGCGAAGGCAGTTCGGCGTCGTCGGCCATGGGACTTTCCAGCTTTGGCTCGGAGCTTGAGGACTAGGCGGGTGGAACCCGGCGCGCGCTGGAGCGATCGTCCGGCGGCGTCACGCCGGGCGAATAATTCGCAGGGATTTCCGAACCGAAGTCATGCCCCGGGGCTGTAGCAGAGGGCGCCCCCGCGCGCGAGCCCCTTTGCCGGGCGGTGCGGCCGGCGCCGGCGAATTTGACATCGTCCCGCAGGACGGTCAGGATCAAATCAGGATGTGTAATTGCATGAACATGCCGCGCCGAGCGCACCATGCGGGACGCCTAGTCGAAGGAGACTAGCCCCGAGCTCATAGCGGCTGCTCGCCGCGAGTTCGGGGATGCTTTCATCCAAAATCCTGATCACTGGTCTTCGAGCCGCGGCCTGACGCCGCGGGGAGCATCGTGACATGCAAAAACCTCCGCCGCCGCCCGCAGATACTGCGGGTGATCTTTCCCATGCGCCCGATATTCAGCCCGCCGAGCCAAAGGTGATCGCCTTTCCCAGGCGGCCCGCGGCGCCGGCGCGCGCCGACCGCGACGACGACCCGCCGCCCAGCGCGGCCTGACGAACCAAACAGAGGAGCCATCCCATGGCCGCCAAGATGAAGGCCCGCCCGAAGGTGCGGGTGACCGAAGCCGATTTCGAGAAGCTCTCCGCCATCGGCTCGGCGTCGCGCTCGCCGATGCCGGGCGCCAGCATCCTGCTCGAGGAGCTCGAGCGCTTCTCGATCGTGCCCAACACCGACCGCCGCTCGAAGTTCGTGCGGCTGGGCTCGAAGGTCACCTATCGCGACCTGATCCTGAAGCGCGACCGCACGGTGCGGGTCGGCCTGCCGGGCGAGGCGGACGTGGACGAGAACCGCATCTCGGTGCTGGCCCCGGTCGGAGCGGCGCTGATCGGCCTGTCGGTCGGCGACGTGTTTCGCTGGGAGGCCCCCGACGCGCGCCTGCGCGAGATCGAGGTGCTGTCGATCGAGGATTGAGGCGGCGCTCCTCCCGGCCCGTCATTCTCGGGCGAAGTCCCGGGGACCCTCGAACCGCGGGGCGTATGGCCGGCCGGCGCGTAGGCCGGCCATGGCGAACTGGAAGAACCTAGAACTCGGGCAGCAGCAGCGCCCGGGCCTGGGCGGCGTCGACGTTGATCTGCTCGACCATGGCCTCCAGGCTGTCGAACTTCTCCTCCGGACGCAGATAGGCGACCAGGTCAGTCTCGATGACCTGGTCGTAGAGGTCCTCGTCAAAGTCGAACAGCCAGACCTCTAGCCGGGGGGCGATCTCGCCCGGCACGGTCGGATTGACGCCGATATTGGCCACGCCGGCGATCTCGCGCCCGTCGGGCAGGCGGGTGCGGGTGGCGTAGACCCCGAGCTTGGGGATCACGTAGTCGGTCAGGGCGACGTTGGCGGTCGGGAAGCCGATCGTGCGGCCCAGCTTGCGGCCGTGCTCGACCACGCCCTCGATGGCGAACGGCCGGCCCAGGATGGCGGCGGCGTCCTGCGGGCGGCCCTCGCGGAGCGCCGCGCGCACGCCGGTTGAGGAGAACTTCGCTTCGCCGTCGCCCAGGGCCTCGGCCACCGACACCGAGAAGCCCATCTCACGACCATAGACGGCCATCAGTTCGGGGCTGCCGGTGCGGCCCTTGCCGAACGATACGTCGAAGCCGACGGCGACGTGGCGCACGCCCAGGCCCTCGTGCAGCACCTGGGTCGCGAACTCGCGGTCGGTGAGGTTGGCCATCTCCTGGTCGAAGGGCAGGACGTAGAAGACGTCGACGCCGAGCGCGGCGAGGGCGCGGGCCTGCTGGTCGGTGTCCATGATCCGGAACGCCGGGGCGTTCGGCTGGAAGATCTGCCGCGGGTGGGGATCGAAGCTGATCACCCCCAGCGGAGCTTTGAGGGCCTGGGCGGCCTTGGCGGCCTGGGCGATGACCTTCTGGTGCCCGCGGTGCACGCCGTCGAAGTTGCCATAGGCCACGGCCGCGCCCTTGTCGGCCTCGTCCAGCCCCTTCCAGCCATGAACGATCCGCATTGGTTCAGGCGTCCTTAGGGCGGCGCGGCGCCACGACCACGGCCTCGCCATCGACCACCGTCTTGCCGTCCACCTGGCAGAGCGTGGCCAGGGTCACATACCCCCGGCGCTCGTCCAGGGCCTGCACGGTCACCCGGGTGACGACCGGGTCGCCGATCTTCACCGGCCGGCGGAAGCGCAGCGACTGCGTCAGGTAGATGGCGCCGGGGCCCGGCAGCTTGGTGCCCAGCACCGCCGAGATATAGGCGGCCGACAGCATGCCGTGAGCGATCCGGCCCTGGAACGGGGTGGTGCGGGCATAGTCCTCGTCGAGGTGCACCGGATTGGTGTCGCCCGACACCGCGGCGAACGCCTCGACGTCGGCGGCGCCGACGATCTTGGTCGTCTCGGCGCTCTGGCCGACGCTCAAGTCCTCGAAGTAAAGCCCCTGCACGCGCGCGCTCCCTGTCCGATCTCTAGTTAGCGGCTTTTGCTCACCACGCCAGATCGGCGATGGCGTAGGTCGCCCGCGCGCCGTCCTTGGCCAGCAGCGTCTCGACCGCGGCGGCGTCGACGCCGTCCGGGCCGATGGTCTCGGCCCCATGGATGCCGCTGGCGACGAACAGCACGTCTAGGCCCTGGTCGTTGGCGCCCTTGGCGTCGGTGGCCACCGCGTCGCCGATGCACAGCACCCGCGCGCGGTCCAGCGGACGGCCCAGCAGCATCTGCGCCTCGGTCAGGCAGAGGTCGTAGATCGGCGCGTGCGGCTTGCCGGCCATGATCACCTCGCCGCCCATCTCTTCGTAGCGCTGGGCCAGAGCGCCGCCGCAATAGATCAGCCGGTCGCCCTTCTGCACGACGATGTCGGGATTGGCGCAGATCATCGGCAGCTTGCGCGCCAACGCGACCTTGAAGCGGTCCTCGTAGTCGTCCGGGCCTTCGACATCGTCGTCATAGGGGCCGGTGCAGGAGATGAAGGCCGCGTCCTCGGGGCCGGCGAAGGCCAGGTCGAGCCCCTCGTAGAGCGAGGCGTCCTTTTCCGGGCCGATGGCCCAGGCCGGGCCCGGCGCGCGGCCGCCCAGCAGGATGCGAGTGGCGTCGCCGGACGAGATGAACGCCGACCAGGCCTCGCGCGGGACGCCCAGCTGGTCGAGCTGGCTGTGCACGGCGCTCGACGGGCGCGGGGCGTTGGAGATCAGGATCACCGGGCCACGTTCGGCGCGCCAGCGGCTCAGCGCCGCGCAGGCGGCGGCGAAGCTCTCGCGGCCGTTGTGGATCACGCCCCAGACATCGGAGAGCAGGACGTCGTAGCGGTCGGCGACGGCCGAGAGGCCGGTGATCGGGAGGGGCGCGGTCATGGCCTGGGGCGGTAAAGGTACCGCGCGCGCCGGTCAATGCGGCGCGCGTCAGATCCGGGTGGCGGCCACGTGCCGGCGGGCCAGGACCCCGACTCCGCCGCGGGTGCGGGGGGGCGGTTCGTCGTAGCGTGCCGGCTCGGCGGCCGGGGCGTCGGCCTCGGCCAGCACCGCATCGCGGATGGCGCGCGGCTCGCCGAACAGGTGGCCTTGGCCATAGGCGATGTCGAGTTCGAGGATGTCGACGATCTGGCGCTCGCTCTCGACCTTCTCGGCGACGATCTCGACGCCGTAGCGGCGGGTCAGCGAGGCGAAGTCCTGGGCCGCCAGGTCGGGCAGCGAGCGCAGGATGAGGCCCTCGTCGGTCTCGACCAGCTCGTCCAGCAGGAACGGCGCGGCGATCTTGAGGAATTTGACGTCCGAGCGGGCCAGGTCCTGGAAGTCGATGTCCAGGTCGGTGACCTTATCGAGCGAGAAGCGGAAGCCGAGGTCGGCCAGCTTGCCCATGTTGCGCGCCTCGACCGAGCCGCGGGCGTCGAACGCCGCCTGCCCCAGTTCGAAGATCAGCGCACCGGACAGGTCGCGGTTGGCGGCCAGCAGGTCCAGAAACTGCGGGAAGAAGCTTTCGTCCGCCAGGCTGGCGATCGAGATGTTGCAGAAGATGCCGACCTTGCGGTCCTGCTTGGCCAGCCGCCGGACGATCTGCACGCAGCGGAACAGCAGCAGGTTGTCGATCGAGGTGACCAGGCCTTCGGGCTCGGCGACCGCCAGGTACTCGGCCGGCATCATCACCCGGCCGGTGGCGTCGCGCAGGCGCGAATAGCTTTCGTAGAAGACGGTGCGGCGCTGCGGCAGGCCGACGACCGGTTGCAGGTAGAGGTCGACGCGGTTCTCCGCCAGGGCCTCGCGCACGGTGTCGAGCAGGGCGGCCGATTGGTGGCGGCGCAGGGTCGGCTCATGGGGAGCCTGCCGGGCGCCGGTGCTGACTCGCTCCTCCAGGCGCTGGCCCATGCGCTGGACCAGGTCCTCCAGCATGTGAACCTCGCCTTCGAGCGCCTCGGAACGGCCGGCGTCGTCGCTGACCGCGGCAGCGACCTCGGTCATCCGCGCGTCGACCTGCTCCATCTGCGACAGCATCACGCGCTGGGCTTCGCGCACCGCGTCGAGTTCCTTGCGCAGCGCGCGCAGCTTCAGGGACTGGCCGATCAGGCCGTGGACGGCGAAGCAGAGACCCAGGCCTCCGACCAGGGCTGCGACGCCGGCCGCCCAGCCGCCCCCGTTCCGCCACAACAGCAGGGCGACGATCAGCGCTAGACAGAGGTAGGTGGCCGATAGAGCCACCGAGGTGAACTGTCGCATGAGCCCGCAGAATCCGAATCACTTGGATTATCGGATGCGTCGCGTCGACAAGTCGAACGGATTAACGAACGCTTCACAATTCTGAAGCGTTCGGCGGTGGATTACCGCGTCGGAACGGGCTTCTCGCCGCGATAGTCGTAGAAGCCGCGGCCCGCCTTGCGGCCCAGCCAGCCGGCTTCGACGTACTTCACCAGCAGCGGGCAGGGGCGGTACTTGCTGTCGGCCAGGCCTTCGTAGAGCACGTTCATGATCGACAGCACGGTGTCGAGGCCGATGAAGTCGCCCAGCTCCAGCGGGCCCATCGGATGATTGGCGCCCAGCTTCAGCGCGGTGTCGATGGCGTCGACGGTGCCGACCCCTTCGTAGAGGGTGTAGATCGCCTCGTTGATCATCGGCACCAGGATCCGGTTGACGATGAAGGCCGGGAAGTCCTCGGCGTTGGCGGTGGTCTTGCCCAGCGACTTGGCGAAGTTGACGGCGGTCTCGTAGGTGGCCGCGTCGGTGGCGATGCCGCGGATGATCTCCACGAGGTTCATCAGCGGCACCGGGTTCATGAAGTGCAGGCCGATGAAGCGTTCCGGGCGGTCCGACGCCGCACCCAGGCGGGTGATCGAGATCGACGAGGTGTTCGACGCCAGGATGGTGTCGGGGCCGAGGTGCGGGGTCAGGGCCTTGAAGATGGTCTTCTTGACCTCTTCGTTCTCGGTCGCCGCCTCGATGGCCAGGTCGGTCTGGCCGATGGTCTGCAGTTCCGGGGCCGGCTTGATGCGGGCCATGGCCACGTCCATGGCGTCCTGGGCGATCGCGCCCTTCACGACCTGGCGGCTCAGGTTCTTCTCGATCAGCGAGCGACCGGCGTGGATCTTCTCTTCGCTGACGTCGTGCAGCAGGACGTCGTATCCCGCCAGCGCGCAGACGTGGGCGATGCCCGCTCCCATCTGACCTGCGCCGATAATGCCGACCGACTTAATCTGAACCATGCCGAAATAAGCCTCGAATGACTGGGACACGCTCCCTGGCGCGCCCGTTTGCGACGGGTTTCTAACATGCGGAACGGCGCTCTAGCCAAGGCTTTTGCTGCGACGCAGCGTAGCTCGTTGGCGGATCAGGGATTCAGGGCTGGCCCCTGGCCGCCTCGGCCGTCAGCCAGTCGCGCAATGCGTGTATGCGGTGAAGTTTCGGGTTGTCGCCGCGCCAGACCAGATAGAAGGCGAAGGCGTTGCTGACCGCCTGCGGCAGCACCCGCACCAGCCGGCCGCTGGACAGGTCCTGCTCGACCAGCGCCTCGCGCGCCAGGGCCACCCCCATGCCCTGGGCCGCCGACTCCAGCAGCATGATCGAGTCCTCCAGTTCGATCCCGCGGCCGGGGTCCTCCAGCCCGAACGTCTCGAACCAGACGCTCCAGGGCCGATGCCGGTGGCGCAGCAGCGGCGCGCTCAGCAGGTCGGCCGGGGTCCTGATGTCGTGCGCCGCGGCCAGGGCGGGGCTGGCCACCGGAAACAGTCGCTCGTGGAACAGCAGGGCGGTCTCCAGCCCCGGCTCCTGCGCCAGGCCGTAGCGGACCCCGACGTCGACGCCATCGGTGACGAAGTCCGCCACCCGCTCCTCGGCGATGAGGTCGAGGTTGGCGCCGGCCGGATCGGCCAACAGCCGCGGCAGTCGCGCCGGCAGCCATCGCGCCGCCAGCTGCGGGTCAAGGCTGACGACCAGCGGATCGTGGTCGGCGGCGCGGCGGAAGTCGGCGACGCCGCCTTGCAGCACGCCGATCGCCCGTTCGACCTCAGCGGCCAGCCGCTCGGCGGCCGGCGTCGGGATCATCGCGTTGCCCTGGCGCACGAACAATCGCGCGCCGAGTTCGGCCTCCAGCTTGCGGATCTGCTGGCTGACCGCGCCGTGGGTCACCGACAGATCCTCGGCCGCACGGCTGTAGCTGCGGCGACGGGCCGCGGCGGCCAGGGCGCGAAGCGCGAAGAACGGCGGTAGCCGGGTCATGCCTAGTTGTTAGTGCTGCTAACAACCTAGAGCAATATTGATCGTTCGCGCCGGGCGCGGTGGGGGTGCATATCGACCGGGCGGCCGCACCTCCCCAATCGTCACAAGCCCAGGATCTCCCGATGAAAGCCCAGCTTCTCCTGCTGAGCGCGGCCGCCTTGCTGCTGGCCGCGCCGCTGCCCGGCGCGCTCGCCGCGCCGGCCGATGTCCAGACCTATGTCGCTTCGGCGACCGCCGAGGCCGGCGAGCGTCTCGCCGCCCGCGACGTCGACCTCGGCGCGCGCACCGTGGCGGTGCGCGGCCGCGTCCAGGCCGACCGCCTGAGCGGCGTGCGCATCGCCCGCTCCAGCGGCTCTGCCGAACTCGACGATCAGGTCGTCGCGGCCCTGAAAAACCTGCGCACCGACGTCGCGCCGGTCGATCTGGCCGGGCGCGAGATCACCCTGACCCTCGGGGCGCCGGCCGCGGCGGACGCCATCGCCACCCGCTAGACCCTTTCCGCTTCAAGCGGCTTCCACTTGAAGCTGTCACGCTCTGCCCCGCTGGCGGGCGGGCATGAAAAAGGGGCGGTCCCTGGCGGGGCCGCCCCTTGATCGTTCGGTTCCTGGAACCGCGTCCGGTTTACTTGCCGGCCGCGGTCAGGGCGTCCATCAGTTCCGGCACCGCGGTCTTGTAGTCCGCGACCAGGCCGAAGTCGGCGACCTGGAAGATCGGCGCGTCGCCGTCCTTGTTGATCGCGACGATGACCTTGGAGTCCTTCATGCCGGCCAGGTGCTGGATCGCGCCGGAAATGCCGACGGCGATGTACAGTTCCGGGGCGACGACCTTGCCGGTCTGGCCGACCTGGTAGTCGTTCGGCGCGTAGCCGGCGTCGACCGCGGCGCGCGAGGCGCCGACCGCCGCGCCGAGCTTGTCGGCGAGCGGCTCGATGACCTTCTGGAACTCGTCGGCCGAACCCATGGCGCGACCGCCGGAGACGACGATCTTGGCGCCGGCCAGTTCCGGACGGGCCGACTTCACCAGCTGCTGGTCGACGAACTTCACCTTGGCCGAGACGGCGCCGGCGGGAACGGTTTCGACCGAGGCCGAGCCGCCTTCACCGGCCGCCTTGAAGGCGGTGGCGCGGACGGTGATGACCTTCTTGCCGTCCGACGACTGGACGGTTTCCAGGGCGTTGCCGGCGTAGATCGGGCGCACGAAGGTGTCGGCGCTGACCACTTCGACGATTTCCGAGATCTGCGCGACGTCCAGCTTGGCGGCGATGCGCGGGCTGAAGTTCTTGCCTTGCGAGGTGGCCGGGGTCAGCACCGCGTCGTAGCCGCCCATCAGCGGAACGACGGTGGCTTCGACGGCTTCGGCCAGGCCTTGGCCCAGCTCGTCGCTTTCGGCCAGCAGCACTTTGCGCACGCCGGCGACCTTGGCGGCGGCGTCAGCGGCGGCCTTGGCGTCCTTGCCGGCGACCAGCACGTCCACGTCGCCCGACAGGGCCAGCGCGGCGGTGATGGTCTTGTTGGTGGAGTCCTTCAGCGACGCATTGTCGTGATCGGCGATGACGAGAACGGCCATTAGAGCACCCCCGCGGTCTTCAGGTTGGCGACCAGGTCGCCGGCGGTTTCAACCTTGATGCCAGCCGAGCGCTTGGCGGGCTCGGCGACCTTCAGGACCTTCAGGTGCGGCTTCAGGTCGACGCCCAGCGAGGCGGCTTCCTTGACGTCCAGCGGCTTCTTCTTCGCCTTCATGATGTTCGGCAGCGAAGCGTAGCGCGGCTCGTTCAGGCGCAGGTCGGCGGTGATGATCGCCGGCAGGCCGACTTCGATGGTCTGCAGGCCGCCGTCGACTTCACGGGTCACCTTGGCGGTGTCGGCCGACAGTTCGATCGCCGAGGCGAAGGTCGCCTGCGGCCAGTCGAGGATGGCCGCGAGCATCTGGCCGGTGGCGTTGTTGTCGCCGTCGATGGCCTGCTTGCCCATGATCACCACGTTCGGGTTCTCTTCGGCGATCGCCGCCTTGAGCACCTTGGCCACTTCCAGCGGCTCCAGGTCCTGGTCGGTCTGGATCAGCACCGCGCGGTCAGCGCCCATGGCCAGCGCCTGGCGCAGGGTTTCCTGAGCTTGGGCCGGGCCGATGGAGACGACCACCACTTCGCTCGCCGTGCCCTTTTCCTTCAGGCGGACGGCCTCCTCGACTGCGATCTCGCAGAAGGGATTGATGGACATCTTCACATTGGCGAGGTCGACGCCCGACTGGTCGGACTTCACCCTGGCCTTGACGTTTGAATCGATCACCCGTTTGACCGGGACCAACACCTTCATGGGTCGCTAGCGCCTCAAATTTGTTTTGCGAAAAATTCGGTCGGATGCGGCATAACGGTTCCGCCGAGCATTGCAAGTCGGCGAGGGATCACAGTTCGCCGCATTTTCGGCGAACGAAGCCGCTAGCAGGCCCCTCGGGGGAAGACTAGAAGCACGCCATGAACCGCACCATCGACCGGCTGAAGCTGATCTTTCTCGGCCTCTTCATCGTCCTCAGCGCCGGGACGCTCGTCTATCACGTCGGCTGGGTCTGGCCGGGCCAGAAGTGCGAGGAAGCCGGCGATTGGTGGGATTGGCGCAGCCGCACCTGCGCGAGCCCGATCCTGATCTCGGACATTACCGGCCGGGTGATCAAGAACGACGAGACCCGCGCGGCGGCCAAGGCCGACGCCGCCAAGGCCCGCGCCGAAAAGGCGCCGGAAGCGCCCGCGTCGCCCAAGCCCTAGCGCGTCGCGCCGGACTGCCAGAACACCTCGGCTGCGCCGCGGTCGTTGGCGTGGCGCGCGGCCACGAACAGGAAGTCCGACAGCCGGTTCAGGTACCTCATCGCCTCCGGCCCGACGCTCTCGCCCGTCTCGACCAGCGCCACGGCGATGCGCTCGGCGCGCCGCGCCACGGTGCGGGCCAGGTGCAGGTGCGCCGCCGCCGGCGTCCCGCCCGGCAGGATGAACGAGGCGAGCGGCGGCAGCTGCGCGTTCATCGCATCGATCTCGCGCTCCAGCCGGTCCACCTGCGACTGCACCATGCGCAGGGCGTGGGTCTCGCCCTCCTGGGGGGGCGTGGCGAGATCGGCGCCCAGGTCGAAGAGTTCGTTCTGCACCCGCGCCAGCATGGCGTCGAATTCGCCCGTCGTGTGAAGCCGCGCCAGGCCCAGGCAGGCATTGGCCTCGTCGACCGCGCCATAGGCTTCGACCCGTAGCGAGGCCTTGGATACCGGCTGGCCGGTGGCCAGGCGCGTCGTCCCGGCGTCGCCGGTGCGGGTGTAGATCTTGTTCAGGGTGACCAAGTCAGCCGCCGAACTTGGCGCGCCACCACACCGCCAGCACGAGGATCGCGATGGCGACCGCCTGCAGCGCCACGCGCAGCCGCATCAGCTTGTTCGAATAGGAGCGGCCGAAGTCGCCGCCGCGGAACAGCGCGTACAGCCCGACGAACAGGGTGATGGTCACCGCGGCCAGGCTGATGGGGATGAGGTAGCTGAAGATGTTCATGCCGCGATCTTAGCCGAGATCGCGGTCGCGGGCCTATCGGTTCGCGGGCGCCGGCGGGCGAAATCCGCTGGCGATCAGGCCGATGTGCCGGTCCATGACCTTGCCCATGGCCTCGGCGTCGGCGTCTTCCCAGGCCGCCAGCCGGTAGGTCCAGGCGTAGGAGGCCATCAGGGCGTCGACGATCACCTCCAGGTCGGCGGCCGGGTCGACGTCGCCGCGGGCGATGCCGTCGGTTAGGCAGTCGCGGATCACCAGCCGCAGGCGCTGGTTGCGGCCGTAGGGGCGGCTGGAGGGGCTGAGCGTCCAATTGTAGGCCGCCGCGATGTGGGCGAGGAACAGCCGCGTGCGCCGGGTTTCGAAGGCGTAGTGGATGGCGAAGATCGACTGCAGGCGGTCGGGGGTCGTTCCGCGCAGGTGCGGGACCAGCCGGTCCAGTTCGGCGTAGAGCGCGTCCAGGCGGTCAGCCATGACCTGACTCAGGATGTCGCTCTTGGACGAGAAGGTCGTGAAGACGCTGCCGACCGAAACCGCTGCCAGGCTGGCGATCTCGCGGACGGTGGTGGCGTCGAAGCCCTTGGTCTCGAACAGCTCTCGAGCGGCGTCGAGCACGCGCTGACGCGTCGCCTCCTTCTGGGACTTCCGTACGCTCAAATGTTCCCCCCAGCCTGCATCGGCCGTGCAGGCGCCCCGGCACGTGCTTAGGGCGAATCCTGCGCTAGGAATGCGTGATGTCAGAGGGTGCGACAGTTCGCCGCGGAGCTGAAGTCGGAAATACCCCAGGTAAGACGTAGGCGAGACCTGATCCCGCGGGAGCAGATCTCGCCCTGATCAGTCTAGGCGGTCGCTCAGCCGCGACGAGCGCCGGCCAGGATGACCCGAATCTGGTCCTTCGACTTGGCCTGCAGCGCCTCGAGGCTCCAGCCGCCGAAGATCGCTTCCTGGAAGTTGGCCAGGTAGCAGTCGAACAGCATCTGGCTGCGCAGCTTCACTTCGGCTTCTTGCGACAGCTCGCCGCGCTCGACGCCGAGGGTCAGCTGCTCGGTGAACAGCTCCTGCAGTTCCAGCACCGGCGGCAGGTTGCGCAGCTCCTGGCCCTGTTCCGGCATCCAGGAGATCCCGAAGGCGGCGCGGGCCAGCGGCAGGCGCGTCTTGTAGAAGGCGTAGCCGGCGACGAACAGCTTCAGCAGGGTGTCGTCGACGCCGCGGCCGCGCGAGACGCCGTCGCGCATCGCTTCGACCAGGGCCTCCATGTCGGCGACCATGATTTCGCGGAACAGGTCCGACTTGTCGGTGAAGTTGGCGAACACCGCACCGGTCGACATGCCGGCCTCGGCGGCGATGTCACGGATGGTCGCGCCTTCATAGCCGGCTTCAGAGAACAAGCGGCGGGCGGCGGCCAGCACCTTGGCGCGGGTCTGCTGCTTGGCGAGCGCGCGACGGGTCGGAACGCGGACCTGGGTTTCGCCGGCGACTTCGATGTTGCTGGAAACGTGTTTCATCGGGCGATCCTCGCCGTCGCCAGCACCATCGGCGGTTCGAACTCTACGCAATACTCTTTCACTACCTTGGCGATCCGCTCAACGCCTTGCCGCGCGAAGCGCAGTCCCATCCGGGTCGCGTCGCGCAGCTCGACGATGAGCTGGCTCGGGTTTTCTACGGCTTGGTCGCCGCCCGGGGGGGAGCGGACGGCGGTGACGCAGGTCGTCATGACCACTGATTCCTCTTAACCCCTCAACTCGGCGGGTCCAAGTGATGGGTTTGGTTGAGCGCGTTCAGCGAACTTGTTTCGCAATGCGGTGATGCAGGCAGCATGTAGCGTGACGTTTCGGGCTTTGCCGTGTGGCGCAGCGTCGCAGACCGGCGTTTGCTGTGAAATTCGATGGGGAGGTGTCGGGCGCCCGCCAGTCAAAATAAACCGTCACTCGCTGAGCATGCTCGCAAAACGTCGTGCGACGAGACGGTTCTCGCTGCGCGTATGGCCGGTGTGCGGCGTGGTGCACACCCAAGACGTCCGGCGGCGAGGAATCCACACCCCCCAAACGGCGATGTTTCGGAGGCGGGCCGTCTATGTGTTTCAGGTCGAATTGGACTGCTGTCCAAGGCGAGTTTCAGTAACTGACCTGTCCTGGCAGGCTCGAAACTGGTGATCGCGCCGCGCACCGCGGGCCTTCAAGAAATCGTGTAGTCCCGCGCGCCGCGAGTATTGGCATAAATCGCGCCAAAATATCGCCGCTATCAGTTTGCGCCTTCCAGTAGTCGGCGCGCGATGACCTGGGCCTGAATCTCGCCGGCCCCCTCGAAAATGTTGAGGATGCGGGCGTCGGCCAACACGCGGCTGACCGGCTGTTCGGTGGCGAAGCCGGTTCCGCCATGGATCTGCACGGCGTTGTCGGCGCAGGCCCAGGCGATGCGGGCGGCGACCAGCTTGGCCATGCCCGCCTCCAGGTCGCAGCGGCGGCCCTCGTCCTTGGCGCGGGCGGCGAACCAGGTCAGTCGCCGCGCGCCGACCAGCTCGGCCGCCATCATCGCCAGCTTGTTCGTCACTCGCGGAAAGTCCGAGATCGGCCGTCCGAACTGCTTGCGGGCGACCGCATAGTCGACCGCCAGGTCGAGAGCCGATTGCGCCACCCCGATCGCGCGGGCCGCGGTCTGGATGCGCGCGCTCTCGAAGGTCGCCATCAGCTGGACGAAGCCCTGGCCCTCCTGGCCGCCCAGCAGCCGGGCGTGCGGCACCGAGAAGCCGTCGAAGGCGATCTCGTACTCCTTCATGCCGCGATAGCCGATCACGCCGATCTCGCCGCCGCTCATGCCCGGCGCGGGGAACGGGTCGGCCGCCGTGCCGCGGGGCTTGCCGGCCAGGAACATCGACAGGCCGCGGTGATCCTTCGCCGCCGGGTCGGTACGCACCAATAGCGTCATCAGGTCGGCGCGTGCGGCGTGGGTGATCCAGGTCTTGGCGCCGGTGACCTTCCAGGTCTCGCCGTCGCGCACGGCCCGCGTGCGCAGCGAGCCGAGGTCGGAGCCGGCCTCCGGCTCGGTGAAGACGGCGGTGGGGATGATCTCGCCGCTGGTGATGGCCGGCAGCAGCTCTTGCTTCTGTTCGTCGGTGCCGTGCGCCAGGATCAGCTCGGCTGCGATCTCCGAGCGGGTGCCCAGCGAGCCGGTCCCGATCCAGCCGCGTGACAGCGCCTCGGACACCACGCACATGGCGACCTTGCCCAGCCCCGAGCCGCCAAATTCCTCGGGCGCGGTCAGGCCGAAGACCCCCAGCGCCGCCAGTTCGTCGATGAGAGGCAGGGGGATCAGCTCGTCGCGCAGGTGCCAGCCGTGGGCGAACGGGACGATCTTCTCCTCGGCGAAGGCGTGGAACTGGTCGCGGACGTGCTCGAGCGTCTCGTCGAGGCCGCTGGCCTCCAGCGACGGGCGGCCGCGGGCGGCCTCCAGCAGCTCGACGATGCGGTGCTTCACCGCCTGCGAGGCGCCCGGCGCCAGCGCCGCGATCGCCGGCGACAGCCGCGCGGCGTCGAGGCCGAGGTCGGCGGGGCGGAAGGTCTCGCCCTGGTTCATCGGCAGCCCGCCGGCCAGTTGGTTCAGATACTCGAACGCCAGCAGCTGGGCAGGCAGGGCCTCGGCCTCGCCGAGACGGCCATCGGCCTGCAGGCCTGCCGCCCAGGCGGCGGTCTGGCGCAGGGTCTCGGCATAGGCGGCGGCCCAGGCCAGGCCGTGGGCGACGTGCTGCTCGCGATCGAGGGCCTCGCGATCAAGGCGCCCGCCGACCGCTACGCGGGCGCCGACCGACTGGCGGGCCTCAGCGACATAGGTTTCGGCGGCGTCGGCGGCGTCGGCCAGCAGGCCGGTAAGGTTCGCAAGCATCATGGCGGCCCGACTATAGGGGAAGCTTGCCGCGCGTCATCGGTGACGCTACGCCAACTGAAACGCGGAGGAAGCGCATGATCGTCGTCCATCACCTCAACGACTCGCGCTCGCAGCGCATCCTTTGGCTGCTGGAGGAGCTGGGGCTTCCCTACGAGATCAAGACCTACCAGCGTGATGCGACCACCCGCCTGGCGCCGCCCGAACTGACCGCCGTCCACCCGCTCGGCAAGTCGCCGGTGGTGACCGAGGGCGGAGCTACGATCGCCGAGTCCGGCGCGATCATCGATTACGTGCTGCGCCACCACGGCGCCGGCCGGTTGGCGCCGCCGGTGGGCACGCCCGACTACGAAGCCCACCAGCAGTGGCTGCACTACGCCGAGGGCTCGGCCATGCTGCCGCTGATGCTCAACATGTACGTCGCCCGGCTCGGCGAAGCCGGCGCGCCGCTGCAGCCGCGCATCCAGGGCGAGATGGCCAACCACCTCGGCTATGTCGACCGCGCGCTCGCAGGCCGCGACTACCTGATGGGCAAGGACCTGACCGCCGCCGACATCCAGATGAGCTTCGTGGGCGAAGTGGCCGGCGCCTTCGGCCAGTTCGCGAACTATCCGAACATCGCTGCCTGGGTGCGCCGGTTCCAGGACCGTCCGGCCTATCGCGCGGCCCTGGCCAAGGGCGGCCCCTACAACCTCGGCCCCAAGACCTAGCCGCGGGCTAAGGCGGCGACCAGCCGCCCAGGCCCCTGTCGCAGATCGTAGGCCAGGCCCGCGGCGGCGAGATTGGCGCTCAGCGCCTTGCCGATCCGCTGCGCCTGCGCCTCGCCCGGCGCGTCGAACACCAGCGCCAGGCGGTCGCCGGGCGCCAGCGTGCGGCGCAGGGCGGCGAGCCCCCCGCCGTCGGTGGTCCAGAACAGGTTCACATTGATCGCCAGGACCGCGTCGAAGGCGGCGGCCGGCAGGTCGGTGGTCTCCAGCGCGCCGCAGATCAGTTGCGCGCGCCCGCCCAGCCGCGCAGCGGCCGCGGCGATCGCCTTGGCCGAACGGTCCAGCGCGGTGACCTCGCAGCCGGCGGCGGCCAGCTCGGCGGCGGCGACGCCAGGCCCGCAGCCGATCTCCAGCACGCGCTCGCCGCGCGCGGGGGCCAGCAGCTCCAGCGCCCAGGCGATACGCGCCGGCAGGCTCATCGCGCCCAGGGGTCGTCCAGCACGCCGTCGATGAAGTCGAAGACGGCGGCCTTGGTCAGGGCGTGCGGAATGGCCGAGAAGTGGTCGCAGCCGGGGATCACTACCCCGCGCCCGTCGCCGAACGCCTGGGCCAGCAGTTCGGGATCGCCGTTGGTCTCCCGCTGGCCGGCCACCGCCAGCACCGGCATCGGCAGGGTCGCAAAGCCCTCGGTGTCCAGCGCTGGATTCTGCGCTTGGACGAAGGCGGCCAGGGCGCGGCGATCCTCGCCCTGTTCGTCGGCGAACTGGCGGAAGCTCTTGAGGAACGGCTCGGTGATGGTCTCCGGATCGTCGACCAGCATCGCCTGGGCCATCACCTCGCTCCGCGCCGAGGGGCGCTCGCTCAGCATCTTGTCGCCGACGCCGCCGAGGATCAGGTTCGAGAACCGCTGCGGCGCGGCCAGGGCGGCGGCGGCGGCGACGCGCGCGCCCATCGAATAGCCGAACAGGTCGACCCGGTTGACGCCGAGGTGGTCCATCAGCTCGACCACGTCGCGGGCCAGGTTTTCGCGCAGATAGGCGTCCGGCTCATAGGCCTTGCCGCTCTGGCCGTGGCCGCGCTGGTCGAGCGCGATCACCCGGAAGCGGCGGCGCTCCAGGGCCGCGTACCAGCCGGTCCGCTTCCAGCCTTCGTTGCGGTTCGAGGTGAAGCCGTGGACCAGCAGGATCGCCCGCTCGTAGTCGGCGGGGGCCTGGTCGTCATAGGCGATGGTGAAGCCGTCGCTGGTCGTGAAATCCATGTTCGCAAAGGGCTCGAAATTGAATGCGCCGTCAAAATAACGGCGCTCAACAGAGCCCCCGGCGGGCCGGAAGGCAAGCCCCGGTCAGCTGCGCCAGCGCAGGGTCGCGGCCTCGACGGGGTTCTCGAACGGGCGGCCGGCCTTGCGGCTGGCGGTCCATTCGCGCTTCAGCTGTTGGTACCACTTGGCCTGGCGGTCGGCGTCGTCGATCCACAGCAGCGAGGGATCGTAGCGTAGCCCCTCGTTCTGCAGGTTCACCATGTCGCCGTCCTGGCGCAGGAACGCCCGCGCGCCGGCGGCGATGAACGGCTTCAGCAGCAGGAACGCTGGGTGGTCGGACCAGACGATCTGGGTGATCTTCGTCTTGGTTTCGTGGATCGGCGTCAGGCAGGTCAGCGACAGCACCTGGCGCTGGCCGACGGTGACGTGCTCCCAGCGCAGGCCGGGGATGCGGAAGGTGATCTCGGTCAGCGGCTCGCCGCCCAGGATCGCATAGGCGCGGCTGTTCTTGCTGGGCTCGTGCCGGACCATCGCGAAGCCCTGTTCGCGCGGTTCGAACTTCTTGGCCTTCTCGTGTTGGCTCTTGGCCGAGCGCCACCACCACTGCTGGTGGACATAGGGCCCATGGGCCGGATCCATCAGGCCGACGACGGCGTGGTCGATGTGGGAGTCGAAGTCCATGCGGTCGACCAGCTTGGGGCCGCCGCCGACCACGCCGGGGAACACCGGCGGCGGCTCGGTCGGCTCGCCGGTGAAGCGCGGATCGGCGCTGATCCAGACGAACACCAGGCCCTGGCTTTCCACGGCCGGATAGTTGCGTACCCGGATGCGGCTGACGTCCATCGCCTGGTCGTCGACCAGCGACGGGATCGCCGCGCAGGCGCCGTCGGTCTTGAACCGCCAGCCGTGATAGGGGCACTCGACGCTCTCGGCGCCGTCGGCCTCGCGGGTCAGCTTGCCGGCCGACAGCGGGGCGGCGCGGTGTGGGCAGATGTCCTTGAGCGCATAGACCTTCCCGGACCGGTCGCGGCCCAGCAGGATCGGCTCTCCGAGAATCTCGTAGCGTTGCAGCTTGCCGGCCTTCAGGTCGCTCGCCAGGGCGGCGAAGTACCAGATGTCGTGCAGGAAGCCGCGACCGAACCTGGTGTCGGCGGTGGATGCGGTTTTGGTGTCGCCGTCGGGCATGGCCGCCTTCTAGCGCGTTACGCGAGCCGCAGGAACCTGGCCGAGTGGGCGCCCATGTGGAGGGCCGCGCCGTCCAGCCTCGCCTCGCCCGCCCCGGGGGCCAGGATCTCCGCTCCGGCCAGCCGCTCGTCTCCGAACACCGCCGGAGCGGTTCCCATGTTGAAGAGGCAGGCGATCTGCTGGTCTGCCTCGCGGCGGATGAAGGCCAGGATCGGCTCGGGGGCGCTGACCATCTCCAGGTCGCCGGTGACCAGGGCCGGGGTCGCGCGGCGCAGGGCCAGCAGGGCGCGCGAGAAGGCGAGGGTCGAATCGGCCGCCGCCTGGCTCGCCGCCGACAGCCCGGCGTGCTCGACCGCCAGCGGCAGCCAGGGCTTGCCGGCGGTGAAACCCATGTTGGGCCCCTCGGTCCAGGGCATCGGCGTGCGTGAGCCGTCGCGCCCCTTGGCGATCGGCCAGTAGAGATCGCCTACGGGATCGCGGATCTCCTCGCGGGTCAGGCTCTGGGCCTCGGGCAGGCCCAGTTCCTCGCCCTGGTAGAGCAGCACGGTGCCTTTCAGCGTCAGCAGCAGGGCCAGCATGAGCCGCGCGATCGCCTCGCCGCCGCCGAAGCGGGTGGCCGTGCGCGGGATGTCGTGGTTGCAGAACGAAATGCACGGCCAATGGCCGGGGAAGCGGTCCAGGGTGTCGTAGTGGTCGCGGAAGATGTCCGGCGACAGCTTGCGCGCATGCAGCAGGACGAAGGTGTAGGCCGAGTGCAGCCCTTCGGCAGGCGTGCAGTAGGCCCCGCAGCGTTCTTCCTCCTCCGAAAACTCCCCGAACACGAAGCGCTCGTCGAAGGCGTCCACCCGTCGGCGGATCTCGTCCAGCAGGGGGATGTTCTCAGGCAGGTTGGAGTCGTGCAGGTGGCGCTGCATCTCGCTGGCGTGCGCCCAGTGCCGGCGCAGCCGCTGCTCGGCCGGGACCGCCGGATTGTCGGTCAGGGTGTCGTCGTGCAGGAAGGTCCCGGCGACGTCCAGCCGGAAGCCGTCGATCCCCTTGTCGAGCCAGAACTCCAGCACCCGCAGGGCGGCGGCCTTGGCCTCCGGGTGGCGCCAGTTCAGCTTCGGCTGCTGGCGCAGGAATTTGTGGTGATAGTGCTGGCGGCGGGCCGGCTGGTAGGCCCAGGCCGGGCCGCCGAACACCGACAGCCAGTTGTTGGGCGCGGTCCCGTCGCGGGCCGGATCGGCCCAGACGTACCAGTCGGCCTTGGGGCCGTCCGCGCCGCCGTCGCGGCTCTCGGCGAACCAGGGGTGCTCGTCGGAAGTGTGCGACAGCACTTCGTCCAGCAGCACCTTCAGGCCCCGCCGGTGGGCGGCGTCGATCAGCGCCGCAAGATCGTCCATCGTCCCGTAGTCGGGCTGGACGCCTTCATAGTCGGAAATGTCGTAGCCCCAGTCGCGGTTCGGCGAGGGGTGGACGGGCGAGAGCCAGATGGCGTCGACGCCCAGGCTCTCGATGTAGTCCAGTTTGGCGAGCACACCGGCGAGGTCGCCTTGGCCGTCGCCGTCGGAGTCGAAGAAGCTCCGCACATAGACGTGGTAGACGACCGCGCCCTTCCACCAGGGCGCGGCCGACATCTTAGGCCTCGGAAGCGTTGGAGATGATCTTCGAGACCAGGCCGTACTCGACGGCGGCCTCGGCGTTCATCCAGAAGTTCCGCTGGGTGTCGCTGACGATCTTCTCGTAGGTCTGCCCGGTTTCCTTGGCGATCATGCGGTTGACGCGCTCGCGCATCTTCACGATCTCCTCGGCCTCGATCTGGATGTCGCTGGCCTGGCCACGCACGCCGCCCATCGGCTGGTGCAGCAGGAAGCGGGTGTTGGGCAGGCAGAGGCGGTTTTCCTTGGAGGCGCCGAGGTAGATGTGCGCGCCGGCCGAGGCCACCCAGCCGGTGCCGATCACCTTCACCTGCGGACCGCAGAACTTGATCATGTCGTGGATGGTGTCGCCGCTCTCGACGTGGCCGCCGGGCGAGTTGATCACCACCTTGATCGGCTTGTCGCTTTCGGCCGACAGGGCCAGCAGTTGGGCGGTGACCCGCTCGGCCAGGCGCATGTCGATCTCGCCGAACACCAGCACGGTGCGCGACTTGTAGAGCGCGTTCTGCACAGGCCCGGCCGTCATCGGCATGTCGGGCTTGCGGGCGCCGTCTTCGCTGTCGTCGTCTTCGTCCAGGCGCCAGTTACGCATATGGGTCTCCAATTCGGTTAGTCCGGAACGTGCGATGCGCAGCGGCGCTTCGCAAGAGCCGGAAGCCCACGCAAGGGTCGATAATGCGCGGGCAGGCTGTCTCTAGGCGGTTTGTCTGACGAAGTCGTTGCTTCAGCGGACCTTGAGCGCCAGCAGCAGGAGCAGCGCCGAGACGCCGAGGTGCAGCAGCATGAAGCGCACCAGCACCTGGCTGTTCGACCAACCCAGCTCCTTGCGGACATGGTCGTGCAGCGGGAAGCGCACCTTGGACAGCACCTTGAGGCCGAAGAACCGCATCAGCGCCACCTTCACCAGGCCGGTCGCCCCGTTCAGCAGCAGCACCGAGCCGATCAGCAGCAGGAACAGCGGGTTGTTGGTGGCGACCACCAGCATGCCGATCAGCAGCCCGATCGGGCGCGAGCCGGCGTCGCCCATCAGCACCTGGCTGGGCGGGGCGTTGTACCAGAGGTAGCCGGCGATGCAGCCGACCATCAGGAAGGCCATGATCGCCCAGTTGGCGCCGTCGCGGTTGAGCGGAATGTTCAGGTGCCCGGCCACCGCCTCGTTGCCGATCACGGTGTAGAGCAGGCCGCCCAGCAGCAGGATCGCCGTGCCGCTGAGGCTGCCGGAGACCCCGTCGACCCCGTCCGAGCAATTGGTGGCGTTGATCGACAACCAGATGACGCCGGCCGCCATCGGGATCGAGATCCAGGGCGCCAGGGTCAGCACGCCCTTCCAGCCCGGCAGCCAGATCTGCACCGGCTGGAAGCCGTAGATCACCGCGGCCGCCCCGAAGGCGATCGCGGCGTCCATGATCGCCAACTGGTACTCGCTGAACCCGCCGCGGCGGTCGTCGAGATAGCCGACCATCAGCGCCGCCAGCATGAACGGCACGGTCAGCAGGGGCTTGGCGGTCAGCGGCACGAACACCAGGCAAGCCAGGCAGAAGATGGTCACGAAGATCAGGCCGGCGCTGACCGGCTTGCCGACGCTCAGTTCGGCGTTGACCGCGAAGGCGCGGCCACGGTCGGTCGGCAGCAGGCCCCACAGCTTCGGCAACAGCAGCCATGTGCCCAGGGCGCAGATCGCGAACCCTGCGCCCGAGAGGAAGAAGAAGGAATTGAACAGCCGCAGCGGACCCCAGGCCTCGCCGAAGGTCGAATAGATCCAGTTCAGCATTCAGGTCGCGGTCCGCGCGGTTGGACGATCGCCCGGATGTGTCGCAATCCGGGCGGCTTGTCGATGCGGCGAAGGCGCTTGGCCTAGCCCGCCGTGCTGGTGGCGATCAGCCGGGCGTAGAACTGCACGGCGCGGTCCAGGTTCTCCAGGCTCATGTGCTCGTTGGTGCCGTGGATCATCTTGATGGTCTCCAGCGAGAAGACCATCGGCTGGAAGCGGTAGACGTCGTCGGCCACGCCGACCAGGTAGCGGCTGTCGGTGCCGGCGGTGACCAGGCTGGGGGCGACCGGCGCCTTGGCGGTGTCGCCGGCCAGGGCGGCGACCATCTTCCAGGCCTCCGACGTGGTCGAGGAGACCGGCGAGGGCTCGTTCGGCTTGCGGCTCCAGGCGAAGGTCACCGGCAGCGCCCCGACCGCGGCCTTGGCCCGCGCCAGCACCCCGGCCGAACTGTCGCCGGGCGCGATGCGGTAGTTGATCCAGGCGGTGGCGTCCTGCGGCAGGACGTTCTCCTTGGGGCTGCCCTTCAGCATGGTCGGGGCGGTGGTGGTGTGCAGCAGCGCCGCGCCGGAGGGGGTGGCCGCGGCCTGTTTGATGATCAGCGGCTCGAACAGCCAGCGGTTGGCCATCGCCATGCGGATCATGAACGAGCCCTGCGGCGCCAGGGTCTCCATCATCATGCCGCCGGGGCCGTCCAGCTTCATCGGCGCCTGATCCTCGGCGATCTTGGTCACCGCCCGGGCCAGGGTCAGCACGCCGCCGGAATCGGCCGGCGGGGCCGAGGAGTGGCCGCCCACGGCCTCGGCCGTGACCATCAAGGTCGCATAGCCCTTTTCGGCGATGCCGACCAAGGCGACCTGACCGCCGGTCAGCGGGTTGTCCGAGATGATCGCCATGCCCTCGTCGAGCACGAACTGGGCCTTGATCCCGCGCGACTTGAACAGCTCGGCGACGGCCTGGGCGCCGGCGCCGCCGGCCTCCTCGTCGTGGCCCGAAACCAGGATCAGCGTGCGTTTGGGCTTGTAGCCCTGCTGGGCCAGCGCCTCGACGCCCTCGAACAGGGTGACCAGCGAGCCCTTGTCGTCGATCGCGCCGCGGCCCCAGACCGCGCCCTCGGCGATCACGCCGCCGAACGGCGGGTGCTTCCAGTCGTCCTCGGTGCCCGGCGTCACCGGCACGACGTCCTGGTGCGCCATCAACACCACCGGCGCCAGGGCCGGATCGGACCCGGCCCAGGTGTAGACCAGGGTGTGGCCGGCGACGACCTCGCGGGTCATGGCCGCGTGCGCAGCCGGGTAGGTGGTCTGCAGCCAGGCGTGCAGCTTGTCCCATTCGCTGGTCTGGTTGTCGGCCTTGTCCTGGTTGCTGACGGTCTGGAACTGGATCGACTGCGACAGGTGCTCGGCCGCCTTGGCCGTGTCGATCGCCACCGCCGGGGCCAGTTTCACCTTGGAGAGGTCCGCGCCGGCGTTGGGCTTGTAGGTCAGCGTCCTGACCACGACGACGGCCGCGAGCAGTATGACGAGCCCGAGCAGTCCCAGCGCGATTCTGCCGATGAGTTTCATGGGGTCCCTCTCCTCTGGACCACGACCATAAGTCGGCGCCGTCGGGGAAGTGAAGCTGCGATGGCCGCTGCTAGCCGCGGGCGGCGCGGACGAAGAACACCGCGGTCATCGCGACCGACAGCGCGATGGTGGCGGCGCGCACCGCCCGCGGGTCCAGCCGCCGGCCGACGTGCGCGCCCAGGTATCCGCCGGCCAGGGCTCCGAGCGCGACCATCAGCGCCTGCGGCCAGCGCACCGCCCCGGCGATCGCGAAACAGACCACCGCGACGGTGTTGGCGGCGCTGACCATCAGGGTGCGCGGCGGATTGAGCTGCTTGAGGTCGACCCCGGCCAGCAGGCTCCAGGCCGCCATCATCATCAGCCCGACCGCGCCGCCGAAGTAGCCGCCATAGACCCCCAGCGCGAACTGCAGGACCAGGATCGGCCCCGGTCCGATTTGCGCATGACGCTGCAGCCAGGGTGCAAGGCGCGGTCCGAACGCCAGGGCGAGCGTTGCGGTCAGCAACAGCCAGGGCAGGATGATGTCGAAGGTCGAGGAGGGCGTCCACAGCAGCAGCAGGCTGCCCGCCAGGCCGCCGATCAGGGTGACGGCCAGCATCGGCCGGATCGGCACGCCGCAGACCTGCGTCAGGCCTTGGCGGTAGACGAAGGCGCTGGCCAGGCCGCCGGGATAGAGCGCCACGGTGCTGGAGGCGTTCGCCGCCACCGAAGGCACGCCCGCCGCGATCAGCGCCGGCAGGGTGACGAACGAGCCGCCGCCGGCCAGGGCGTTCATCGCCCCGGCCAGCAGTCCCGCGCCCAGCAACAGGAACTCGCTACCCATGCCGGCAAGCTGCGCCGGGCGGGGCGGGCGCACAATGCGCGGTCGCCGTGGTCAGCCTTCGCCAACCGCGAAGGCTAGAGCGACTTCAGCCAGGGCAGCAGACGGTCGTTGACCTCCTGCGGGCGCTCCTGCTGGGTCCAGTGGCCGCAGCCGGGCAGCACGTCGGCGCCGCGCAGATCGGGCATCTCCGCGCCCATGATCGCCATCAGGTCGCCCTTGCCCAGCATCGACAGCACCAGGTCGCGCTCGCCGCCGACGAACAGCGAGGGCTGCTCGATCTTGCGGCCTTCGAACTGGCGCAGATACTCGAAGTCGCGCTGGTGATTGCGATAGCGGTTGATCGGGCCGCGGAAGCCCGAGCGCTCGAACTCGCCGACGTAGTAGTCGAGGTCGGCGTCGGTCAGCCAGGCGGGGAAGGGGGCCGGGTCGACCAGTCCTTCCAGCAGGCTCTGGCCGTGGGTCTTGTCGCTCGGCCAAGTCCCGTCGGGCGCATCGCCGCTGATCGCGTAGTAGAACTTGCGCAGGCCCCCGCGGACGTCGGCCTCCAGCTCGGCCTCGGCCGGGCCGACGTTCTGGAACCAGGCCTGGTAGAAGAACTTGCCGCGGCTGGTGAAGACGCTCTCGATCATGTCGCTGAACGGCCGCTTGGGGACGCCGGTATACGGCACCGAAAGACCAGCAACCGCACGCACCCGGTCGGGCCGAACCAGCGCCGTGTTCCAGACGATCGGCGCGCCCCAGTCGTGGCCGATCAGCACGGCCGGCGCCTCGGGGCTCAGCGCCTCGATCACCCCGGCCACGTCGGCGACCATGTGCTCCATGTCGTAAGCCTCGATGGCCTGGGGCCGCGAGGAGCCGCCATAGCCGCGCACGTCGATGGCGCAGGCGGTGAAGCCGGCCTGCGCGATCGGTCCCATCTGGTGGCGCCAGCTGTACCAGCTCTCGGGAAAGCCGTGGACCATGACCACCAGCGGCCCCTGGCCTTCGATGGCGGCGCGCAGCGTCACCTCCGGCAGCGCAATCTCACGAAACTCCGGCATGCTGGCTTCTCCCCGAACCGCTTGACCCAACGTCGCCCGGCGCCGCAAATGGCGACGACAAAATCAAACACGTGTTTGGAGGGAACGCCATGGGCGAACTGTTCGACCTGACCGGCAAGGTCGCTGTCATCACCGGATCCTCGCGCGGGATCGGCAAGGCGATCGCCGAGCGGATGGCCGAGCATGGCGCCAAGGTGACGATCTCCTCGCGCAAGGCCGGCCCCTGCGAAGAGGTGGCCGCCGAGATCAACGCCAAGCATCCGGGCGCGGCCATCGCCGTTCCGGCCAACATCTCGTCGAAGGAAGACCTTCAGCGGCTGGTCGACGAGACCCGCAAGGCGTTCGGCAAGATCGACATCCTGGTCTGCAACGCCGCTTCGAATCCGTACTACGGCCCGATGAGCGGCATCGGCGACGACCAGTTCCGCAAGATCCTCGAGAACAACGTCATCGCCAACAACTGGCTGATCAACATGGTCTCGCCCGAGATGCGCGAGCGCAAGGACGGCTCGATCGTCATCATCTCGTCGATCGGCGGTCTGCGCGGCACCCCGGTGATCGGCGCCTATGCGATCTCCAAGGCGGCCGACATGCAACTGGCCCGCAACCTCGCCCAGGAGCTCTCGCCCGACAACATCCGCGTGAACTGCATCGCGCCGGGCCTGGTGAAGACCGACTTCGCCAAGGCGCTGTGGGACACCCCGGAAGGCGAGAAGCGCGCCTCCTCGGGTACGCCGCTGCGCCGGCTGGGCGAGCCGGACGACATCGCCGGCGGCGCGGTGTTCCTGGCCTCCAAGGCCGGCTCGTGGATGACCGGCCAGACCGTGGTCATCGACGGCGGCTCGACCTCCTGACCTAAGCGCGGGACCTTACGCCCGGCGCGAGAGGTCCCGCGCCTTGGCCAGGCGGCGCACGCCCTCGTCCAGCGTCTGGTCGTTCTTGGCCAGACACAGGCGCAGGATGGTGGCCACCTGGTCCTCTTCGTAGAGCGCCGAGACCGGGATGCTGGCGACGCCGGCGTCCTTGACCGCGCGCAATGCGAAGGCGCGGTCGGGCTCGTCGATCCCCGAGGCCGCCAGGTCGACATTGAGGAAGTAGGTGCCCTGCGCCGGCAGGGTGACGAAGCCCTCGGCCGCCAGGCCCGCGGCCAGCCGGTCGCGTGAACGCTGCAGGTCGCGCGGCATGGTCTCGAACCAGTCGCCGCTGTTCTCCAGGCCCCAGGCGACCGCGGCCTGCAGGTTGGGCGCGGTGGTGAAGGTGAGGAACTGGTGCGTCCTCGACAGCGCCCGGGTCAGCTCGGCGCCGGCGCACAGGAAGCCGACCTTCCAGCCGGTCAGGCCGAACATCTTGCCGGCCGAACCGATCTTCACGGTCCGCTCGCGCATGCCGGGAAAGGCGATCAGCGGCAGGTGCCGCGCGCCGTCGAACACCACCTGCTCCCAGACCTCGTCGCAGATCGCGATGGCGTCATGCGCGATGCAGAACTCGGCCAGCAGGGCCAGGTCTTCATGCGGCAGCACCGCGCCGGCGGGGTTGATCGGGTTGTTCAGCACCACGAACCGGGTGCGCGGGCCGAACGCCGCCTCCAGCATCGCGCGGTCGAAGCGCCAATGCGGCGGGCTGAGCTTGACCAGCCGCGGCACTCCGCCGGCGCGGCGGATCAGCGGCAGGTAGGCGTCGTACAGCGGCTGGAACACCACCACCTCGTCACCCGGCTGGATCAGGCCGAGGAACGCCGCCGCCAGCGCCTCGGTCGCACCGGAGGTGATGGTGACTTCGCCGGTCCAATCCAGGCCCAGCCCCTGGGTTCGCGCATAGTGCGCGGCCACGGCGGCGCGCAACTCGGGCAGGCCGGCCATCGGCGGATACTGGTTGTAGCCGTTCAGCACCGCGTCGGCGGCGTGCTCGCGGATCGCCAGCGGGCCGGGAGCGTCCGGGAACCCCTGGCCCAGGTTGATGGCCCCGAGCTCGCGGGCCAGGCCCGACATCTCCTCGAAGATTGTAGTCGGAAGGTTTGCGAAAATCGGATTGGCCATGGGTGTTGCCTAGCACAGCTCGGCTCGGCGCGCCTCGGCCGTCGATCTCGCTCCGTCGATGCGACCTCCAGCGGCGCTGCGCGTTGTGAGGTCTGGATGGGCCTTCCGCTCTAGCTTGTGGCGGCCGTCCAGGTGCGAAAGAGGGGCAGGCGGCATGGGCGGACTCCAACCGCCGATCGGCTGGCGGCGAGGGCTCGCCTATGGCGGCGTTTCGCTCCTGCTCGGCCTGACCCAGGGCCTGGGCTTCAACCTGGTCAACAACAACCTGCCCTGGATCCAGGGCTCGCTCGGCGCCTATCCGAACGAAGCGGCCTGGCTGTCGACCGCCTACACCGCCACCAACGCCACCATCGGCCTCCTGGCGATCAAGTTCCGCTTCCAGTACGGCCTGCGACTGTTCGGCGACATCGGGCTGGGCCTGTTCATCGTGGTCGCCGTCGCGCACCTGTTCACCGACGACCTGCGCTCGGCCATCGCGGTGCGCGCGGCCTCCGGGGTCGCGGCCACGGCCCTGTCGACCATGGCGCTGCTCTACATGATCGCCGCGGTGCCCGAGCATCGCCGGCCGATGGGCGTCGCGCTGGGGGTCGGCTGGAGCCAGCTGGCCGCGCCGCTGTCGCGGCTGGTCTCGTCGGACCTGCTGCAGATCGGCCAATGGCACGGACTCTACCTGCTGGAGATCGGCCTGAGCCTGCTGTGCCTGGTGGCGGTGAACCTTGTGCGGGTCCCGCCGATACCGCGGGTGAAGATGTTCCAGGCGCGCGATTTCCTGACCTTCGCCCTCTTCGCTCCGGGGGTGGCGCTGCTCTGCGCCGTGCTCGCCCAGGGCCGCTATGTCTGGTGGTTCGACGCGCCCTGGCTGGGCTGGGCGCTGGCGGCGGCCATCGTGCTGATCGCCGCCTCGGTGCTGGTCGAACTGCACCGCGCCCAGCCGCTGCTGCATATCCGCTGGCTCTCCAGTGCCGACATGCTGCGGCTGGTGGTGATCATCCTCCTGTTCCGCATCGTGCTGTCGGAACAGGGCGTCGGCGCCTTCGGCTTCCTTCAGGCCATGGGGATGAACAACGACCAGATGCGGGGCCTGTCCTGGGTGATGTTCTGGGCGACGCTGGCCGGGATGGTCATCGTGGCGGTGACCATCAATCCGGCGCGGGTCTCGACCCCGGCCCTGATCGCGCTGCTGCTGATCGCTGCGGCCGCTTACTGGGACAGCCACGTCACCAATCTCACCCGGCCGGCGCAGATGTATTTCAGCCAGGGGCTGATCGCCTTCGCCAGCGCTCTGTTCCTGCCCGCGGTCATGCTCGCCGGCTTCGGCCGGGCCTTGCGCCAGGGCCAGGAGTTCATCATCAGCTTCGCGGTCATCTTCGGCGCCGGCCAGAGCCTCGGCGCCTTGGCCGGCTCGGCCTTCCTGGGCACGCTGATGACCGTGCGCGAAAAGGCCCATTCCGCCCAGATCGTCGAGCGGCTGCTGCTGACCGACCCGCAGGTCGCCGCGCGCGTGCGTCAGTATGCGGGCGCCTATGGCGGGACGATCTCCGACCCGACCCTGCGCCAGGGCGAGGGCCTGGCCCTGCTCAGCCAGCTCGCGACGCGGGAGGCCACGGTCCTGGCCTATGCCGACGTCTTCCGGGTCATCGCGGTGCTGTCGCTGCTGGTGTTCGCCTATCTCCTGGCCCTGCGCCTGCGCGAGGATGCGCGGGCGCGGCGCGCCGCCCTCCTGACCCCTGTCGAGGCCGCCTGACGTGAGTGACGCCGCCGCTGTCCCATCTCCCGCCAAGCGCCCCTGGTCGCGCGCGGCCATCCCCATCGTGCTGGCTGCGGTCGGCGGCGTGCTGCTGGTGCTGTTCGCCTGGCGCCTGCCGCCGTTCGACACCGGCGTGCAGAGCACCGACAATGCCTATGTGCGCGGCTATGTGACGATCATCAGCCCGAAGCTGGACGGATACGTCTCCGAGGTCCTGGTGAAGGACTTCATGCCGGTGAAGGCCGGCCAGGCGCTGGTGGTGATCGACGATCGCAACTACCGCCAGAAGGTCGAGCAGGCGCGTGCGGCGCTGGCGGTGCAAAAGGCGAACCTCGCCAACTGGGACCAGCAGCGTCGCCGGGGGCAGGCCAATATCAGCCTGGTGGGCGCGCAGGAGACAAGCGCCCGCGCGGCCCTGGCCAAGGCCCAGGCCGACTTCCGACGCGCCGAGCCGCTGGTCCAGAAGGGCTGGCTGGCGCCCACCGAACTCGACCGGCTGCAGCTGGCCGTGCAGCAGGCGGAAGCTGCAGTCGGGCAGGCGCAGGCGCAGGGACGGGTGGCGCAGGAGGACCTCGCCTCGGTCGGGGTCAACCGCGCGGCGCTGGAGGCCGCGGTGGCGCAGTCGCAGGCGGCGCTCGAACTGGCGCAGATCGACCTGGCCAACACCCGCATCACGGCGCCGGTCGGCGGTCAGGTCGGCGAGGTGGGGGTCAAGGTCGGCCAGTACGTGGCGCCCGGAACCCAGCTGATGGGCCTGGTGCCGCAGGCGATCTGGATCACCGCCAACTTCAAGGAGACCCAGATGAAGGACGTGGCGGTCGGCGAGCCGGTCCACGTCCGCATCGACGCCCTGCCGGGAACCACGTTGCGGGGCAAGGTCGAGCGCATCGGCCCGGCGGCCGGATCGGAATTCGCGGTGATCAAGCCGGACAACGCCACCGGCAACTTCACCAAGGTGGTTCAGCGGATCCCGGTTCGCATCGCGCTGGATGGCGGGCAGGAGGCGACCGCGCGGCTGCGGCCTGGGATGTCGGCGGTGGTGAGCATCGATACCCGTCGCCGCTAGCTGCGGCTCAGAGCGCGTTCAGAGCCTCGCCCAGGGTGCGCGGGCTGAGCGGCTTGCCCAGGAAGCCGATCGGCTTGATGGCGGCCACCGAGCGGCGGAATTCTTCGGTGATCGAGCCGGAGACGAACAGCGAGCGCACCCCGAGCTTGTCGTAGAGCTTTCGGGCCAGCGCGCCGCCGTCGGCGCCGCGGGCCAGGCGGATGTCGACGAGCGCGATGTCGGGGCGGCCGTCCTCGGCCAGCGCCCAGGCCTCGTTGGCGTCGGCGGCTTCGGCCACGACTTCATGGCCCAGGTCTTCCAGCAGGCCGACGATGTCGAGCGCGATCAGCGCGTCGTCCTCAACAACCATGATACGCACTGCGCGGCTTAACTCCTGGGGAAGACCACCGCGAACGAAGCGCCGGCCTTCGGTTGTTCAATCTCGAAGCGCCCGCCGAGCTGTCTGGCCAACGCTTCGACGGCCCGCATCCCGAGGCTCTTGCGTTGCGCCGGTGAAAAGTCCTTGGGCAAACCTTCACCGTTATCAGCCACGCTCAAACGGTAGAGCTCGCCTTCTGTTCCGAAGGCGACCCTTATTGTGGACGCCCTATCGGGCGGGCAGCCGTATTTCAAGGCGTTGGTGATCAACTCGTTGAGGATCAGCGCCAGCGGCACGGCCTGCTTCACATCGAGCACGGCGTGCTCGATCGCGGTCTCCAGCGCGACATCGTCGCGGCCGAGCGAGCCGACCAGGTCCTGCGCCAGGGCTTCGGTGTAGCGGCCGGCGTCGAAGGCGCCGATGGCGTCGTCGGTCTTGTACATCTGCTCGTGCACGCGGCCGACGGCGATGATCCGGTCGAGCGTCCGGTTCAGCGCTTCGCGGGCGTCGGCATGCTCGACGGAGCGCGCCTGCAGCCGTACGACGCTGGCGATCTGCTGCAGCGAGTTCTTGACCCGGTGGTTGACCTCGTCGAGCAGCAGGGTGCGGTCGTCGAGCAGGCGGCGCAGCTGCTGGGCGACATCGGCCTCGGCCTCGCGGTCCAGGCTGATGTCCCGCAACGCCTTGAAGAACAGCAGCGCCAGCAGGGCCGCGAAGATCATCAGAGAGGCGATGATCACCGAGCGCACGACGGTGACCTGATGCTCGCGCTGGCGCTGCAGGCGGCGTTCTTCTTGTTCCAGCTCGGCAGCGATGGCGCGCACGCCGTGCATGGCCTCGACGCCCCGTCCCTCGCCGATGATCTGGATGGCGGCGCCAGGCGATCCGGTGCGGCGAGCGGCGATCGTCTGGTCGATGACCTCCATCCGGGTGGTCATCAGCGCCTGCAGCCGGGCCAGGCGCTCCAGCTGTTCGGGATTGTCGGCGGTCAGGCGTTCCAGCGCGCTGATGTGGATCGCGGCGGCCGTGCGGGCGCCTTCGATCTGTCGGGTGAATTGCGAGTCGCCCGTGAGAATGAAGGCGCGCTGGGCCGACTCCGCTTCGGTCAGCGACAGGCGCAGGCCTTCGATCTCGATCCGCACCTCGTGGGCGTGGGTCAGCCATCCGGCGGCGCGGTCATACCAGAGGAACGCACCGCCCAGGGCGGCGAAGGCCAGGAACAGCGCGGTGACGGTGCCGGCCAGCAGGCGAAACGCGCGCTCGCGCGCCGCCTGCCTGCTGATGCTGGGAACCGCCCCCGCTTGCGCCACTACTCCTCCTTGGCGCGCCGCTTGCGGAAGGAGGGGTTCAGCACCTGCTTGCGCAGGCGGATCGACTTCGGCGTGACTTCGACCAGTTCGTCTTCCTCGATGTAGGCGATGGCCTGCTCGAGGGTCATGCGGCGCGGCGGGGTCAGGCGCACGGCCTCGTCCTTGCCGGAGGCGCGGACGTTGGTCAGCTGCTTGGCCTTCATCGGGTTGACGTCCAGGTCGTCGGCGCGGCTGTTCTCGCCGATGATCATGCCCTGGTAGGTCT
This sequence comes from Phenylobacterium sp. 58.2.17, assembly GCF_026411515.1. Lineage (NCBI taxonomy): Bacteria > Pseudomonadati > Pseudomonadota > Alphaproteobacteria > Caulobacterales > Caulobacteraceae > Phenylobacterium > Phenylobacterium sp. 58.2.17. Next base: position 35,426 of record NZ_JAPMTQ010000029.1, read on the forward strand.
TCTCGCCGGCGCCGACGAACATCGTGCCGCGCTCTTCCAGGTTCCACAGCGCGTAGGCCGCGGTTTCCCCGTCGGAGTTGGAGACCAGCACGCCCTTGCGGCCGGCGTCGATCGCGCCCTTGTAGGGCTCGTAGTGGCTGAACACGCGGTTCAGCACGCCCGAACCGCGGGTGTCGGTCATGAACTCGCCCTGATAGCCGATCAGCGAGCGCGAGGGGCTCATCAGGCTGATGCGGGTCTTGCCCGCGCCCGACGGACCCATGTCCTTCAGCTCGGCCTTACGGGCCGACAGCTTTTCGATGACGATGCCGGTGAATTCGTCGTCGACGTCGATCATGACGTCTTCGATCGGCTCCAGGCGCTGGCCGTTCTCGTCGGTCTGGAAGACCACGCGCGGGCGGCTGATGGAGACTTCGAAGCCCTCGCGGCGCATGTTCTCAATCAGAACGCCGAGCTGCAGTTCACCGCGGCCGGCGACTTCAAAGGCGTCCTTTTCGCTGGTCTCGGTCACCCGGATCGCAACGTCGGTCTCGGCTTCCTTCAGCAGGCGCGCGGCGATGACCCGGCTCTGGACCTTGTCGCCTTCGCGGCCGGCCAGCGGGCTGTCGTTGACCGAGACGGTCATCGAGATGGTCGGCGGGTCGATCGGCTGGGCGGGCAGGGCGTCGGTGACTTCCAGCGCGCACAGCGTGTCGGCCACGGTCGCCTTCGACATGCCCGCGATGGCGACGATGTCGCCGGCTTCCGCGCCGCCGTCGATCGGCTGGCGCTTCAGGCCGCGGAAGGCCAGCACCTTGGTGATGCGGCCGCGCTCGATTTCCTTGCCGTCACGCGACAGCGCCTTGATGGCCAGGCCGGGGACGGCCTTGCCGGCCTCGATGCGGCCGGTCAGCAGACGGCCCAGGAACGGGTCGCTTTCGATCAGCACCGACAGCATCTGGAAGGGCTCGTCCTTGCGAGCCTCGGACTTGGGCGCCGGGACGTGGTCGACGATCAGGTCGAACAGCGGGCCCAGATTGTCGTTCGGCTGGTTGAGGTCCAGCGTCGCCCAGCCGTTCTTGCCCGACGCGTAGATGTGCGGGAAGTCCAGTTGCTCGTCGGTCGCGCCCATGGCGGCGAACAGGTCGAAGGCTTCGTTGAGGACCCGGTCGGGATCGGCGTGGGCGCGGTCGACCTTGTTGAGGCAGAGGATCGGGCGCAGGCCCATCTTCAGCGCCTTGCCCAGCACGAACTTGGTCTGCGGCATGACGCCTTCTTCGGCGTCCACGAGGAGGACGCAGCCGTCCACCATGCCGAGGATCCGCTCGACCTCGCCGCCGAAGTCGGCGTGGCCGGGGGTGTCGATGATGTTGATGCGGGTCTCGCCCGCTTTTCCGTTCCAGAGGACGCTGGTGCACTTGGCGAGGATGGTGATCCCGCGTTCGCGCTCCTGGTCGTTGGAGTCCATGGCGCGCTCGACCGTCGCCTCATTGGCTCGGAAAACGCCCGACTGGGCAAGGAGCTGATCCACGAGCGTGGTCTTGCCGTGGTCGACGTGGGCGATGATGGCGATGTTGCGGAGCGACATTGATTTGGCTTTGTTGGCGCCTATTTGGGGAAGCGCGCGCTTTTAGGTGAGGAATGGCGATTGCGCCAGCGCCTTCTCGCCGCGGCGCCGAACATTGATATCGCGTCGTTGTGCGGTGCAGCAAAGCTCGGCTGTTGGCGACGCCTTCAAATCTCACTGATTTGTAACGAATTTTTTCGGCGCTTTCAGAAAATGTGATGGGTCCAGCACAAAATCGCTTGTTGTTTTGTGCGTCGCACCGTATATGTTCGAACTGTGAGGCGGCGCTGCCGCTTCTGCCCTTCCTGGGCGTTTCCTCCCTAATGAACTGCCGGGCCTTCGGGTCCGGCTTTTTTTTTGGCCTGACGCCAGGGGCTCGGGAAACTATCGGGTCCGGCCGACTCCGTGTAGGAACGGAGCATGAACCTGGACGCCATCCTCCTTGCCATGCTGGCCGCCTTGCTGGCGGCCATTCCCGCTCTCGCCTGGGCGCTGATGGAGCGCGGGCGCGCCAATCGCGCCGAAGCGCGGGCCTTCGAGCTGCAGGACGCCGCCGCCCGCCTGCGGCTGCTGGAGGAGCAGGAGGCCAAGAATTCCGCCTTTCTGCAGGCCCAGGCCGCCGCCGCCATCGCCGAGCAGGTGATGAAGCGCGCGGACGAGACCTTCCATAATAGAGAGCAGCTCGCCCAGGCGCGGCTCGAGGCGCAGCTGAAGCCCGTCGCCGAGACCCTGGCCAAGTTCCAGGAGCAGGTGGTCGCCGTCGAAAAGACCCGCGCCGAGGAGACCGGCGGGCTGAAGGAGCAGATCAACCAACTGATGCAGGCGTCCAGCGCTACCCAGGCCGAGGCCCGCAAGCTGTCTGCGGCGCTGCGTCGCGGGGCCGGCGTCCAGGGGCGCTGGGGCGAGCAGACCCTGCGCAACGTGCTGGAGGCGGCCGGCCTGCACAATCGCTACGACTTCGACGAGCAGACCTCGACCGACAGCGATGAGGGCCGCCGCCGTCCCGACGTCACCGTGCGCCTGCCGGGCGGGGCGGTGTTCGTCATCGACGCCAAGTGCTCGCTCAACGCCTTCCTCGAAGCCCAGGATGCGCCCGACGAGGCCGCTCGCGAGGCCGCCTATCTGCGCCACGCCCAGAGCGTGCGGGCCCACATGCAGGGCCTGTCGGCCAAGGCCTACTGGGATCAGTTCAACCAAGGCTCGCCCGACTTCGTGGCCATGTTCATCCCTGGCGACAGCTTCCTGGCCGCGGCGCTGGAGCGCGCGCCGGAGCTGATGACCGAGGCGATGGACCGCCGGGTGCTGGTCGTCACCCCGACCACCCTGTTCGCGCTCTGCAAGGCGGTGGTCTACGGCTGGCGGGTCGAGGAGCAGGCCGCCAACGCCCAGGAGATCTCAAAGCTGGGCCGCGAGCTCTACAAGCGGATCTCGGTGATGGGGGCGCACGCCGGTTCGGTCGGCAAGGCGCTGGAGGCGGCGGTCAGCCGCTACAACCAGTTCGTCGGCTCGCTGGAGACCCAGGTGCTGACCCAGGCCCGCCGCTTCGAGGACCTCAAGGTCGATCACGAGGGCAAGGAGCTGCCGGAACTGGCGCCGGTGGAGACCGGAATCCGTCCGCTGGCCAAGCTCGCCGCCGACCCCGACGCGCCCGAGAGCGGCCGCCTCGCCGCCTTGACGGCGAAGGGACGCTGACCTACCTGCGTTTTCATGGCTATCCGTGAAATTCTCGTCGTCCCGAACCCGGTCCTCAAAGAGGTCTCGCAACCCGTCGCCAAGGTCGACGACGAGCTGCGCGCGCTGATGGATGACATGCTGGAGACGATGTACGACGCGCCCGGCATCGGCCTGGCCGCGATCCAGATCGGCGTGCCCAAGCGCGTGATCGTCATGGACATCGCCGGACCCGACGAGGAGAAGGCCCCGCGCTACTTCGTCAATCCCGAGATCGTCTGGAGCTCCGAGGACACCGCCCCCTACGAGGAAGGCTGCCTGTCGATCCCGGACATCTATGACGAGGTCGAGCGCCCGGCCCGCGTGAAGCTGAAGTACCTGAACTATCAGGGCGAGGAAGTGATCGAGGACGCCGACGGCCTGTTCGCGGTCTGCATCCAGCACGAGATGGACCACCTCGAAGGCGTGCTGTTCATCGACCACCTGTCGCGCCTGAAGCGCGACCGCGCCGTCGCCAAGGTCAAGAAGCAGGCCCGCGCGGCCTGATCCATCGCCGGGGTTCGCTCAGATGGACCTCGACCGGATCCTCACTCTCTTTGACGCCGAGGTGCGGGCCCGCCCCGCGGCTGCGCCTGGAACGAAGATGGAGCGCCTCGGCGCGCTCGTCCTGCTGACGGGCGCCTTCAACTATGTCTCCTCATGGGATCTGCGCGCCGACACCGTGCAGGCCGCCGTGCGGGACTGCGCCGCACATTTCCGGGACCGGGGCGAAGAGCTGCTGTGGCGGGTCTACGACCACGACGAACCGTCAAGACTGTCTACCTGTCTGGCGGACGAAGGTTTTGACCCGGACCCGTCCGGAACCCTGATGTTCCTGGACCTGGACGACGCGCCGGTCATTGCGCCGATCGACGGCGCGGAGGTGCGGCGCGTGCGCACCCTCGAAGATCTCGACGACTTCATCCAGGCCAACGGCCAGGCGTTCGGCCAGGAAGAGCCCTGGCAGAGGGCCGCCTTCGGCCAGCGGCTGGGCGATCCCGATTTCGTGCTCTTCACGGCCTATGCGCAGGGGCGGGCCGCCGCCTCGGCGCGGCTGGAGATGGCCGCAGGCCGATCGTTCGGCCTGCTGTTCGGCGGCGGCGTGGCGCCCGCCTATCGCGGCCTGGGCCTTTATCGCGCCCTGGTCGCTGCACGCGCGACCGCGGCCAAGGCGCGCGGCCTGCGCTATCTCAGCATCGAGGCCCGTGACACCAGCCGGCCCATCCTGGAGCGGCTGGGTTTCGTCCCGGCGGTGCGCGAGGTCACCTGGGTGCTCCGCCCCTAGCACCGCCGCGCTTGCGGGAATGATAGGTGAGCGCCAGCGCGATGCAGTGGGCGACCACGTCTTCATCCAGCGGCGCCGCCGCGTCGAAGATCAGCGCCCGCTTGCCGTCGTAGACGAGGGCCTCTCCGTAGATTTCACGAAAGCTCGCCAGCAGGTTGGTCTGGCAATGCACGAAGAGCGCGTACTGCGAGCCGCTCACAGCGTCGATGCGGATCGTGCTGCCGGTTTTGGTCAGATAGCTGGGTTGGCCCCAGCGCAACGCTTCTTGGACCTCGTCGACGCCCGGCGTCGCCGCAGCTGTATCGAGGATCAGCCGGCGCAATCGCTTCAGCGCCGAGCGGGTCGGCTCCGGATGGCGATCCAGCCGCGCCTCGATGTCGCTGCTCTGTTGCATCGCCGAACGTCGCGCCTGCCCGAGCTGGGCGCCCAGGCAGGCGCGAGACTGTTAGTGCTTGTCCGGCGCGGTCGCGTCGTGGACAGCGGCCTTGGCGTCCTTGGCCACGCCGGTGGCGGCGGCCTTGGCGTCGGCGGCCGCATCCTTGGCCGCGACGCTGGCGTCGGCGGCGGCGGCCTTGGTGTCGGCCGCGACGGTTCCGGCGGCGGCCTGGGCCTCGGCCGCGGCCTTGTCGGCGGCGGCCTTGGCTTCAGCCGCGGCCTTGTCGGTCGCCGCCTTGGCGTCGGCGGCGGCCTGATCGGCCGTGGCCTTGGCCTGGTCCTGGGTGGCCTGCGAACAGGCCGAGAGGGCGAGGCCCGAGGCGACCAGGGTGACGATCATCAGATTACGCATGGATTGGTTCTCCCTTCCCGAGTGCTTCTCAGAACGGCGAAGCTTGCCTGAGGTTCCTAAATTCCTCCGCCATCGTTACATGCACCCCTGATGCGCATCGCTTTTCTCGGAACTCCGGACTTCGCCGTCGCCGCCCTCGCCGCCTTGGTCGAGGCCGGGCACGAGGTCGTCTGCGTCTATTCCCAGCCGCCCGCGCGGCGCGGGCGCGGCCAGACGCTCAAGCCCTCGCCGGTCCATGCCTATGCGCAGGAGCGCGGCATCCCCGTGCGCACGCCGGTCTCCATGCGCGACCCCGCCGAGATCGAAGCCTTCGCGGCGCTGCAGATCGACGCCGGCGTGGTGGTGGCCTTCGGCCAGATACTGCCGGCCGCGGTGCTCGACGCGCCGCGCCTGGGCTGCTTCAACCTGCATGCCTCGTTGCTGCCGCGCTGGCGCGGGGCCGCCCCCATCCAGCGGGCGATCATGGCCGGCGACGAGGTCACCGGCGTCGAGGTCATGCAGATGACCGAGGGGCTCGACGAAGGTCCGGTGCTGGCCTCCGAGACCGTCCGCATCGACGCCCTGGAGACCGCCTCGACCCTGCACGACCGACTGGCCGCCGTCGGCGCCGCCCTGCTGGCCCGGACCATGGCCGCGGTCGAGCGCGGCGAGGCGACGGCCACGCCCCAAGCGGAAGAGGGCCTGACCTACGCCAAGAAGATCCGCGCCAAGGAGGCGCGTATCGCCTGGACCAAACCGGCCGTGGAGGTCGACCGCAAGATCCGCGGCCTGTCGCCGTTCCCGGGCGCCTGGTTCGAGCTGCCGACCGACAAGGGCCCGGTCCGGGTCAAGGCGCTGCTCTCGCGGCTCGAGGACGGGCAGGGCGCGCCGGGCCAGGTGTTGGACGACGCCCTGCTGATCGCCTGCGGCGAGGGCGCGGTTCGCCTGCTGCGGGTCCAGCGCGAGGGCAAGGGGCCGCAGGACGCCGAGACCTTCCTGCGCGGCGCCCCCGTCGCGGCCGGGATCGGGCTGGCCTGATGCCGCGCTACAAGCTGACTATCGAATACGACGGACGGCCCTACAAGGGCTTCCAGGCCCAGGACGACCTGCCGTCGGTCCAGGGCTCGATCGAACGCGCGGTGAAGGCGTTCAGCGGGCAGACCCTGCGCCTGCAGGCCGCCGGCCGCACCGACACCGGCGTCCACGCCACCGGCCAGGTGATCCACATCGACCTCGACAAGGACTGGCGGCCCGAGGTCGTGCGCGACGCAATGAACGCCTACCTCGTGCCCGAGCCGGTCGCCGTGCTGGATGTCGAGGTCGCCGTCGGCGACTGGCACGCGCGCTTTTCGGCGACCGAGCGGCGCTACATCTACCGCATCCTCAACCGCAAGAGCCCGCCGGCCCTCGACCGCGGCCGGGTCTGGCACGTCAAGAAGCCGTTGGACGCTGCTGCGATGGACGCCGCCGCCCGCCAGCTGATCGGCCACCACGACTTCACCACCTTCCGCCACATGCAGTGCCAGGCGAAGTCGCCGATGAAGACGCTCGACGTCGCCCGCGCCTGGCGCGAGGGCGATTACGTGCTGCTGGAATTCGCCTCGCGCTCTTTCCTGCACCGCCAGGTCCGCTCGATGACCGGCACCCTGGCCGAGGTCGGCGTCGGCCGCTGGGCTCACGACGACGTCGCCGCCGCGCTGGAAGCCCGCGACCGCAAGGCCTGCGGCCCGGTCGCCCCTGCTGACGGCCTCTATCTGACCGGCGTGAAGTATTAGCGGCTTCGCAGCTATCCGAACGCTGCGAAATACCGCTCGATCAGCCGCTCATAGACCTTCTGCAGGTCGTGGATCTCCTGCACCGGCGCGCGCTCGTCGACCGCGTGCATGGTCTTGCCGACCAGGCCCAGCTCCACCACCGGGCAAAGCGCGCGGATGAAGCGCGCGTCCGAGGTGCCGCCGGTGGTCGACAGCTCCGGCGCCGCGCCGGCCACGTCCTGCACCGCGGCGGCGACGACGTCGGTGAAGGCGCCGGGTTCGGTCAGGAACGCCTCGCCGCTGATCACCGGCTCGACGGTGATGGTCCCGGCGAAGCCGTCCCGCGACTTGGCGGCCTCGGCCTCGATCCAGGCGGCCAGTTCCGCGCCCTTGTGGGCCGGGTTGAAGCGGATGTTCAGCCGCGCCTTGGCCTGGGCCGGAATGACGTTGGTGGCGGCGTTGCCGACATCGACCGTGGTGACTTCCAGGTTCGACGGCTGGAAGCCGGTGTAGCCGTCGTCCAGCACGTGGTTCTGCAGCCGCGCCAGCAGGTCGATCAGCACCGGGATCGGGTTGGCCGCCCGGTGCGGATAGGCGACATGGCCCTGGCGCCCATCGACGGTGATCCAGGTGTTGATCGAGCCGCGGCGGCCGATCTTGATCATGTCGCCGAAGGTCTCGGCGCTCGACGGTTCGCCGACCACGCAATGGTCGATGGCCTCGCCCTCGGCAGCCAGCGCCTCGACCACCATCTTGGTGCCGTGGGTCGCCACGCCTTCCTCGTCGCCGGTGATCAGGAACGACAGCGAGCCCGACACCTGGCCGGCGGCGATGGCCTTGGCCGCGGCGGCGGCGAAGGCGGCGACCGCGCTCTTCATATCCACCGCCCCGCGGCCGATCAGCATGCCCTCGACGATCTCGGCGGCGAAGGCCTGGCGGCTCCAGGCCGCGGCGTCGCCGACCGGGACCACGTCGGTGTGGCCGGCGAAGCAGAGGTTCGGGCGGGCGGTCCCGTAGCGGGCGTAGAGATTCTCGATCTCGCCGAACTTCATCCGCCGGCAGGAAAAGCCCAGGCCTTCCAGCGTCCGCTGGACGATGTCCATGGCGCCTTCGTCGGCGGGGGTCACCGACGGGCGGCGAATGAGTTCCTGGGTCAGGGCGACGGGATCGAGCTGCGGCATGGCTCGCTGGTAGCCGGGCGGGCGCTCAGGGGCAATGGGCCTTGAGTCTCGGGCCCGTCAAGGCCGCGCGCCCAAAGTGGGCATGCTAAATATCCGTTTACCATCCCGAATTGGGAAGCAATTGCATCGACCTGGGACGCGCATTCAAGAACTATGCCTGAACCGGGTGTGGGGTGCTGCGTCATGTTCAATTTCTTCAAGCAGAAGATACCCAAAACATCTGCCGAGAAGATCGAAGATATCCTCGATGTTCTAGAGCGCGGCGGCGTTATTCGTGGAACGCAGATACCTGAACATATTCTGCGCCCGCCGATGTCTCATCAGGTCTCGGCAAGCGAGCATGTCTATTTCGCGGTTCGGTCGGTCGCCGCCGACGGCCGCCAGCACGTGATGCAGTACGCCTTTGTCGACGACCGGGGCAATGTGGCGCTCAGCGCCTTTGTGCGGTCATCCAGCCCGGCGACCTTGTTCGGCGGCGCGGCCAGCGAGGACCTGTCGACCGAACCGATGGATGAGGCGACCTTCGCGGTGTTGGCGGCCCGGATCTGTCGCGGCGCGACCTTGGTGGCGTTCCATCGGGTGCTGCAGAGCGGCCTGTTGCCGGCCGCCGCCGCCACGGGGGCGTCCGGCGGCGAATGCGCCTGGCGCCGCTTTCAGACGGTCGCCCGCCGCAAGGGAATCCGCCTGTCGCGCCATGAGCCGCTGGCGCTCAACGACTGTCTGCTGAAGCTCGGCATGGCGCCGCTGGAGTCCGACGACGCGGCGGTGCGCGCGCTGGCGATCCGGCGGCTGTGGCGCAAGCTCGACAATATCGAGTAGCGGGATCGAATGGCGCGCGCCTAGCGCTCCAGCCGCACCGCGTCCCAGAACAGCGGCTTCAGGTCGGTGAAGAACTGGTCGACGTCATAGGCCCCGCCCAGGGTGAACAGGCCGTCGTCCTCACGCACCAGGTAGCCGCGCTCGACCAGGGCCAGCAGCTTGCGACGGGTGGTCTCGCGCGGGATCTGGGTGATGTCGGCCAGGCTGAGCGCGTTGAGCCCGCGGCGCCGGCGGAAGGTCTGCGGCGGCCGCGGTCCGCGCGGCAACTGCTCCGAGATCTCGGCCAGCAGGAACACCAGATAGAGCAGGTACTGGTCGAGGTCGCCGTCGAAGCGCGAGCGGACCCGGATCAGGGTCGCCGAGAGATGACCGCCCCAGCGGTAGAAGAACCGCATTGCGTCCTGTTCCAGATATCCGGCCGCCGGTTCGGCCCACGAGGGCGCCTCGGGCGGCGAGACATCCTGGTCCGGCGTCTCAAGGGCGAAAGCGGCGAGCGATGGCGCTGGGGTCATTGGTTCGGGCCCTGCGTTAAAGTTAATGTCATCCGCGTCAATGGTCGTGGCGAATAGCAATTTCCCTTAATAACAACGGGCTCCGAACATGCCGCGTGGTTACGTTAAGGATACTGTCGTTGATCGCCGCGGCTATCTTCGCGTCATGCGATAACCTAGTCAGGCGTCAGTATCGCGAGAAGCGAATGCTATAGTTAATTGGTTCCGGCGGCTCGGAACGGGGGCATTTCCTGTGGATGACGCCGTTGCCGCCGACCGAAATACCCGCCTGGGTGGCGGATGCGCGCGCACGGCGCCCGCTCCGGCTGCGAAAATCGTCCGCAGCCGGCGAATCGTCTGGAGAATCAGGGGGAAGGGGACCCGCGGGGCTCAAGCGATTCCACTTGAGCTCCGCCGGTCGTCAGTCGCGCAGCAGTTCGTTGATCGAGGTCTTGGAGCGGGTGCGCTCGTCGACGGTCTTGACGATGACCGCGCAGTTGATCGAGGGCAGGCCTTCGCCGAACGGGCTCGGCATCGATCCGGGCATGATCACCGAATAGGGCGGGACCTCGCCCTGGAACACTTCGCCGGTCTTGCGGTCGACGATACGGGTGGTCGAGGTGATGAAGGTGCCCATCGACAGCACGCTGCCTTCGCGCACGATCACGCCCTCGGCGACTTCCGAACGGGCGCCGATGAAGCAGTTGTCCTCAATGATGGTCGGGTTGGCCTGCAGCGGCTCCAGCACGCCGCCGATGCCCGCGCCGCCCGACAGGTGCACGTTCTTGCCGATCTGGGCGCACGAGCCGACCGTCGCCCAGGTGTCGACCATCGTGCCCTCGTCGACGAAGGCGCCGATGTTCACGAACGAGGGCATCAGCACGGTGTTGCGGGCGATGAAGGCGCCGCGGCGGACGACGGCGCCGGGCACCGCGCGGAAGCCGGCGGCTTCGAAGCGGGCGGCGTCCCAGCCGGTGAACTTGGACGGCACCTTGTCCCAGTAGGGGCCGGGGGCCGGCGCATCCATCAGCACGTTGGCGTTCAGGCGGAAGGACAGCAGGATCGCCTGCTTGGCCCACTGGTGGGTGGTCCACACGCCGTCCTCGCCGCGCGAAGCGACGCGCAGCGCGCCGCTGTCGAGGCGGCTCAGGGTTTCGTCCACGGCCTCGCGGACCTGGCCCTTGGTGGCGGTGTTGACGCCGTCGCGGGCTTCCCAGGCGGCTTCGATCACGGACTTCAGGTCATCGGACATCAGGCGGTTTCCTTCAGGCGCGCCGAACTCAGGAACGGCGTCAGCTTCTCGGTGCGGTGGTGGACGAAATCGGCGGTGGAGGCGAGCGCGCGCGAGCCGACCAGCACCGTGGTCATGCCCAGGTCCGCGGCCGGATGCAGGTTGCGCTCGGAGTCCTCGAAGAAGGCCGTGCTGGCCGGCGTCAGGCCGTGGGCGTCGATCATCCGCTGGAAGCCCAGCGGGTCGGGCTTGGGCGCGAAGCCGAACGAGTGGATGTGGAACACGTCGTCGAACAGCCCGCGCAGGTTCAGGTGCGCCAGCACCCGCTCGGCGTGCTTGTCGTCGGCGTTGGTGAAGATCAGCCGCCGCCCCGGCAACCGCGCGATGGCCGCCACCAGTTCCGGGTCCTTGGCCAGCAGGTCCAGCGACAGGTCGTGGAACAGGGCGTGGAAGTCGGCGGGATCGACGCCATGGTGCAGCATCAGCCCCTTCAGCGTCAGGCCGTGTTCGGCCAGATAGTGCTTCTGCAGGCCGTAGGCGGCGTCATGCTCCAGCCCCGTGACCTTGGCCACAAAGGCGGTCATGCGGCTCTCGACGCCCTGCATGAACCCGGACTCCTCGGGGTAGAGGGTGTTGTCCAGGTCGAACAGCCAGGTGTCGATATGCGTCAGATCCGCGGTCATGCGCGGATGAGCGTGCCCGAGCCGTGTTCCGTGAAGAGCTCGGTCAGCATCGCATGCGGGCGGCGGCCATCCAGGATGACCACGGCCTCGACGCCAGATTCGACCGCGGCGATGGCGGTCTCCAGCTTGGGGATCATGCCGCCGGTGGCGACGCCCGAGGCGATCGCCTCGCGGGCCTCGGCCAGGGTCATCTGGCGGATCAGCTCGCCGTTCTTGTCCAGCACCCCGCGCACGTCGGTCAGCAGCAGCATGCGCTTGGCGTTCAGCGCCCCGGCCAGGGCGCCGGCGACGGTGTCGGCGTTGATGTTGTAGGTCTCGCCTTCCACGGACACCCCGATCGGCGCGATCACCGGGATGTAGTCCTCCTCGGCGTAGATCAGCGCCTCGATCAGCTTCGGGTCGATCCGGGTCGGCTCGCCGACGAAGCCCAGGTCGACGACCTGTTCGATCTGGCTGTCGGGGTCCTTCTTGGTGCGGTGCGCCTTCTCGACGGTGATCAGCCGGGCGTCCTTGCCCGACAGGCCCACGCCGCGCACGTCGGCCTCGGCCCCGGCCAGGGTGATCCAGTTGGCGATCTCCTTGTTGATGGCGCCCGACAGCACCATCTCGGCGACCTCCATGGTGGCCTCGTCGGTCACCCGCAGGCCGTCGATGAAGGTCGACTTCACGCCGGCCTTGTCGAGCATCCGCGAGATCTGCGGCCCGCCGCCGTGCACCACGACCGGATGCACGCCGAGCATCTTCAGCAGCACCGCGTCGGCGGCGAACAGCTTGGCGACGCTCTCCTCGCCCATGGCGTGGCCGCCATATTTGATCGTCACGACCTCGCGGTCGTAGATCTGGATGTAGGGCAGGGCCTCGGCGAGGGTCTTGGCGGTGGCCCAGCCCTGTTCTTCGGCGTCGTCGGTCAAGGTCGCAACCCTCCAGGAGCCGTCCGCGGCTCCGCCACACTAAGCCAGGCGCGAAGGCTCGCGCGCTGTGGGGGCTCCGATAGCGGACCTGCGGCCCCCTGTCACCGCCTGGAGGGCGGGAGTCGGGCGCGCGGCCCTCAGATCGACCGGGCGACCACTTCCTTCATGATCTCGGACGTGCCGCCATAGATCCGCTGGACGCGGGCGTCGCGCCACAGCCGGGCGATCGGATACTCGTTCATGTAGCCGGCTCCGCCGTGCAGCTGCAGGGCGATGTCGCAGGCCTCCCACTGCAGCTCGGTGTGGAACAGTTTGGCGGCCGAGGCTTCGGCGGCGTCGAGCTTTCCGGCCACGTGGCGGGTGATCGCCCAGTCCAGGTGCGCCCAGCCGGCCTGCAGCTTGGCCTTCAGCGCCGCCAGGGTGAAGCGGGTGTTCTGGAAGTCGAAGATCGACTGGCCGAAGGCCTTGCGCTCCTTGGTGAACTTCACCGCCTCGTCGAAGGCGCGCTGGGCGCCGGCCTGGCCGGCGATGGCGATCTGCAGCCGCTCCTGGGCCAGCTGGTTCATCAGATAGGCGAAGCCGCGGCCTTCCTCGCCCAGGCAGTTGGTGATCGGAACCCGCACGTCGTTGAAGAACAGCTCGGAGGTGTCGGCCGAGTTCTGGCCGACCTTGTCCAGGTTGCGGCCGCGCTCGAAGCCCGGGGTTCCGCGCTCGACCAGGATCAGCGAGATGCCCTTCGACCCCAGGCTCGGATCGGTCTTGGCGACCACGATCACCACGTCGGCGTTCTGGCCGTTGGTGATGTAGGTCTTGCTGCCGTTGAGGACGTAGTGGTTGCCGTCGCGGATGGCCGTGGTCTTCACGCCCTGTAGGTCCGAGCCGGTGCCGGGCTCGGTCATGGCGATGGCGGTGACGATCTCGCCTGAGACCATGCCCGGCAGCAGCCGCTGCTTCTGTTCCTCGGAGCCGTAGTTGATGATGTAGTCGACGGTGATGTCGGACTGCAGGGTCACCCCGGCCGACGAACCGGCATAGGACAGCTCCTCGCCGATCACGGCGTTGTAGCGGTAGTCGAGCCCAAGCCCGCCGTACTCGGCCGGGACCTGCGGGCAGAGCAGCCCGGCCGCGCCATAGGCCTTCCAGAACTCGCGATCGACGATGCCGTCCTCTTCCCAGCGGTCGAGGCGCGGGTAGAGCTCCTTGTCGAAGAACTTGCGCACCTGGTCGCGGAACAGGTCGAGGTCGGCGTCATAGGCCGTGCGGGCGGCGGTGGAGAGCATGGTGGCGGTCCTGGGAGTTTCCTTCCCGCCGTTGTTCCATGGACATCCGGGTCCGCAAAGACTGACCCCGCGTCAGCGCGGCGTTGCGGCCTAGAGCGTGATCTCGCAGGCCGACATGATCTCGGCCCGCAGCTCCGGGATCCCGGCGCCTTTTTCCGACGAGGTGGCCAGCACCCGCGGGAACGCCGCCGGGCGCTTGCGGATCGCCGCCTCGGTCCGCAGGCGCACCGCCTCGACTTCGGCGGGCTTCAGCTTGTCGGCCTTGGTCAGGATGATCTGGTAGGAGACCGCGGCCTTGTCGAAGGCGGCCATCGGCTCCTCGTCCACCGCCTTCAGCCCGTGGCGGGCGTCGATCAGCAGGTAGGCGCGCTTGAGGTTGGCGCGGCCCCGCAGGAAGTCGCGGCCCAGGTTCTGGAACTTCTTCACCTCGACCTTCGAGGCCTTGGCCCAGCCGTAGCCGGGCAGGTCGACCAGCCGCAGCCGCTCGTCCAGCATGAAGAAGTTCAGCTCGCGGGTGCGGCCCGGCTCGTTGGAGGCGCGGGCCAGGCCTTTGTGGCCGACGAGGGCGTTGATCAGCGACGACTTGCCGACGTTCGAGCGGCCGGCAAAGGCGACCTCGGGCAGGTCGCCCGGCGGCAGGCCGTCGATCGAGACTGCTCCCATGAGGAAGCTGGCCTGCCGCGCAAACAGCACGCGCGCGGCCTCCAGTTCGTCCTCGGTAAAGAGCGGATCCTGGCTCACCCGACTTCCTTCGGCTTGCCGGTGACCTTGGCGATGATCTGGTCGATCGGATTGTCGACCTTGAACCGGCGCATGATCACGTACTGCTGCAGGATCGTCAGCACGTTCGACCAGGTCCAGTAGATCAGCAGGCCGACCGCGAACGGCGCCATGATGAAGGTGAACATCACCGGCATGAACTGGAAGATCTTCTGCTGGATCGGGTCCGGCTGCGGCGGGTTCATCGCCGTCGAGAGGTACATGGTCACGCCGTACAGCAGCGCCATGGGACCGAGGTGCAGCAGGTCGGAATTCAGGATCGACCCGATCACCGGCACGGTGGCCGGGTTGTAGGGGAGCAGGCCGAACAGGTTCCAGATGGTCAGCGGGTCCTTGGCCGACAGGTCCTGGATCCAGCCGAAGAACGGCGCGTGACGCATTTCGATGGTGACGGTCAGCACCTTGTAGAGGCCGTAGAAGACCGGGATCTGGACCAGCATCGGCAGACAGCCGGTCAGCGGGTTGATCTTCTCGCGCTGGTACAGGGCCATCAGCTCCTGCTGCTGCTTGGCCGGATCTTCCTTGAACTTCGTGCGCAGCGCTTCGACCTGCGGCTGCACCTTCTTCATCTTGGTGAGCGACTCGTAGCTCTTGTTGGCCAGCGGGAAGAAGATCAGCTTCACCGCCACGGTCAGCAGCAGGATGGCGATGCCGAAGTTGCCGACCTTCTGGAAGATGAAGTCCAGGAACATGAACATCGGGCGGGTGATGAACCAGAAGTTCCCCCAGTCCACGGCCATGTCCAGGTGCGGCACGCCGAGCTTGGTCTCGTATTCCTTCAGCAGCGGCACGGTCTTGGCGCCGGCGAACAGGCGGGTGACCTCGGTGACCTGCTTGCCGGCCGGGATGATGTGCGGACGGCCGACATAGTTGGCTTCATAGATGTCGGCGGCGAGCGACTTGGTCACCCGATACTGGCTCTGGATGTGTTCCGTCTGATCGGGGATCAGGGCGGTCAGCCAGTACTTGTCGGTGATGCCGGTCCAGCCGCCGACGGACGACACGTTGAGGCCGCCCTCCTTCAGCCACTTGGCGTATTTCAGCTGGCGCAGCTCGTCGCCCAGCCAGCCGATCGCGCCCTCGTGGACGATCTGGTTGCGTCCCAGCTCGGCCGGCACGCCCTGGCGCTGGACCGAGGCGTAGGGGGCCAGGGTCACCGACCCGGCGCCTGTGTTGGCCACGGTGTCGGTCACCGTGAACATGAACTTGTCGTCGACCTCGAGCTTGCGCGTGAAGGTCAGGCCCTGGCCGTTAGAGGTGCGCAGCACCAGCGGCTGGCCGGGCGCGAGGGTCGAGCCCTCGACCACCTGCCAGACGGTGTCGGCGTTGGGCAGGCCGGGCAGGTTGGCCCCGGTCCAGCCGAATTCGGCGAAGAAGGCGTACTTGGCGCCCTCGGGGCGCAGCAGTTCGACCGGCGGCGAGTCCTTGGCCACCGCCACGCGGTAGTTCTTCAGGAACAGGTCGTCGATCCGCGCCCCGCGCAGCGAGACCGAGCCGGCCAGGGCCGGCGTCGCGATCGGCGCGCGCGCGCTGGCGGCGGCGGCTTCCTGGCGCGACACGACGACCG